>JAJYIL010000203.1 GCA_021790055.1 Bacteroidota bacterium | reverse complement strand
GAGCTTCATTGCTGTAATCCGAAACCGCTGAATCGTTGTACGCAATTACACGATAATAATCCTTTATGCTTTGCAACGTAGTGCCTATATAGTGAGTTTGGTTCGCACCGACAGTGTCTATTGTGGTAAATATATCGTCAGCACCTTTGCCCTGAATAATAAATCCTTGCTCGTTATTTGAATTGTCCGTCCATGTTACATCAACATAAGGTCCTGTATCGGACGAATAAACCCGAACATTCGAAGGTGCCGCAATAGCCGGAACAAAATCATAAATGTTATTATCCATTGCGCCGATATAAAGCTCGCCGTTCATATCCTTACCGAAAGAATAAATTCGAGATGGAACCGTTGCTGCAAGAGAATTAGAGCTGTCTGATAATTGATACTGCCAAACATTTCCGGTACAATAATCCCCATAAATATATTTGCCCGTCAATTCCGGTCTCCGTTTGCCTCTGTAAACAAAACCGCCGATGATTGCACAGTTGCCGTTTGTATGCCCATATTCAAAAACCGGAAAAGTATAATTGCCTCCGCTGCAATTTGTATTATAAACATGAAAGCCTTCGTAGCAATTCCATCCATAGTTTTTCCCATTCTCAATTAAATCGATTTCCTCCCATGCATCCTGTCCAACATCTCCGCACCATAAATAGCCGGTAACCGGATCAAAGTTGAAGCGCCATGGATTCCTCAATCCATAAGCATATATTTCTTCTTTATACCCGGAAGTGTTTTGGTAAAATGGATTACTTGCAGGTATTCCGTAATTCAAGCTTCCGGAAGGATGATCAACATCTATCCTTAAAATCTTTCCTAACAGTATTGAAAGATTTTGACCGTGACCGTCAGGATCATCTTCCGGACCGCCGTCTCCCATTCCAATATAAAGATAGCCGTCGCTTCCAAAATTAAGCTGCCCGCCTTTGTGCCAGATACTGTACGGCTGCGGTATTGTTAAAAGAATTTCCTCGCTGTTTTTTAATGCTGAATCAGGATTGCTTTGACTAACTTGGAATCTTGCAATAACCGTTCTCAAAGGATTATCAGCAACGTAATCAACATAAAAGTAGCCGTTGCTTTTGTAGTTTGGATGAAAAGCCAAACCAAGCAGACCGCATTCAGCCTGGTTGAAGTACACACTGTCGCTAATGTCTAAAAATGTTTTGCTGGTAGTTGTGTTCCGGTTGTTTTCAAAAACTTTTATTATGCCTGATTGTTCTACGACAAAAATCCGGTCGGTACCGTCGCCGGCAGAATAAATTCCGACCGGGTAATAAAAGCTTAAATTTGGAAATGCGTTCTGAAGTTTAAATTGACAAAACGATAAATTCGAAACAGCAGCGATAGAGACGATAAAAAAGTATATAAAACGCTTCATATATTTCTCCGGTGCTTAACACCGGCAATATAGAAACGTAATAATCACTCTATTTTGTTTGTAGACACATACATACCTGAAACACAAGCAGTGTGGAAAAACCGGCTACTGTGTTCGCGTATATTTCTCAGCTATTTGCCGTAGCATCTTCCTAGCCTTGGAATCATATGCCTGCGCGTTTGCTTTGGCTTCGATTTTAACATGAAAATATTTTCCCGTTATTCCTTCTAATTCCGGTGAGGTTGCAAAATACACTAATGCATCCGCGCCTGTTTCGGGCTCTCCCATAGGTGCAATATTTGCGCGACGCACCATGTTAGTGTTCAAATATGTGCCGGGATGCAGGCAGTTTACAGTTATCCCTTCTTCTCTTAGTTGATTGGCAAGATCAATAGAAAGCATTATCAATGCAAGCTTGCTTTGACGATATGCATTTACTCCGTCAAAATTTTTCTCAAGCATTATATCATCAAAGTTTACAGGAAGTTGACCGATGGAACTTACGTTTACAATCCTTGCGCTGCCGGCATTTTTTAATGAAGGCAGCAACAATCGAGTAAACAAAAAAGGTGCAAGATAATTCACAGCAAACCTTAGCTCGTATCCATCCTTGCTGTACCTTTCGTCGGCATAGCCAACACCTGCATTATTAATTAAAACGTCAAGCTTCATATATTTTGAGGCTGCTTCTTCACCTAATCTCCTAATTTCAGATAAGGATGAAAAGTCGGCAGTTAGTCCTTCAATGCCTGGGTTGGCTGATTCTTCTCTTATTTCATCTACGACTCTTTTAACCTTTACTTCATTTCTCCCGTGAATTAAAACATGCGCTTTCTGTTTAGCAAGTTTTAATGCAGCCAGTTTACCAATACCGTCGGTTGATCCGGTAATTAATATTATTTGATCTTTTACAGGTTTCATAATCCTTATTTCTCCAAAAGTTCCTTTATTCTCTTTAATATGGTTGTCCAAAAATTTTCCGCATCATTGTATCTTTTTTCATCGCCATTGAAATGATCTTCCTTTACCTCTAGCCTGGTAGACTCATTTTCTTCTCTCAGTTGATAGATTACTCTTGTATAATTTGATTCGTCATCATCCAGAGCAGCATCTATGCTTAGATCTTTTGTTTCAAGATAGCGCCCGTGTTCAATATTTAATATCACTCCTTTGACGTGAAGTTTCTTAGTATCAGCATCGCTCCAGGTAATTGAACTGCCGGTTTTCCAGTCAGAAATTACCTCGCTGTTATACATGTATTTCTTTGTCAGTTCCGGATTTGTAATTGCTTGCCACACTTGCAGTGCGTTGGCTTTTATAGTTATTGATTTAATAACTACGAGTTCATGTTTCATATTTACACTCAGAGGCTATTTATTATCGACAAGCTTCTGAGCGCTCGTACTATATCTTAGACCAATGTTTGGATACTTTTTTATTAAGATGTCTATGTCATTTAATTCATTCCTGGATAATGATAATTCTACCGCCTTTGCATTCTCTTCGAGATATTTTACTCTCTTTGTCCCGGGAATCGGAATGATATCTTCGCCTTGACCAAGCACCCACGCTAATGCTAATTGTGCAGGTGTGCAGCGTTTATCTTTTGCAAGCGAAGCAAAGCCTTCAGCCAGCTTTATATTATTCTGCCAATGCTCGTCATCAAAGCGTGGAATCGTTCTTCGGAAATCATTTTCGGGCAGACTTCCTTTTTTTACAGTGTTTGTCATTAGCCCGCGGGCTAACGGACTAAATGGTACCAAAGTGATTCCAAGTTCCCGGCACACCGGTATAATTTCTTTTTCAATGTCTCTTGTTAACAAAGAATACTCACTTTGCAAAGCTGCAATTGGATGGACAGAATTTGCTCTTCTGATAGACTCAGCTGAAGCTTCAGATAAGCCAAGATATTTCACTTTTCCTTCACGCACTAAATCTGCCATTGCGCCAACCGTTTCTTCTACTGGAACTTTGGGATCGATGCGGTGTGCATAATAAAGATCAATTGTATCTACTTTCAGCCTGCGCAGACTTGCGTCAACAGCCTTTTTAATGTATGCTGGCGAACAGTCAAGATATGAATCATCCATGTTTTTAAATGTTTTAATTCCCTCCTTAATTCTAAAACCGAATTTAGTGGCAATAAAGACTTTATCTCTATTTGTCGAGAGAACTTTTGAGATGAGTTCTTCATTCTTACCGTTGCCGTAAAAATCGGCTGTATCCCAAAAATTTATTCCTAAATTTAATGTTTTATGAAGGACTGCAATTGACTCTTCATCATTACCAACACCGTATGCATGGCTCATGCCCATGCAGCCTAATCCTACTGCGGAAAGTTTAATATCTGTTTTCCCTAATTTCCTATATTTCATTTTTCACCTTAATTTATAAAATGCTTTTTACATTACCTGTTAACTCAACTTGCTATAATTCTTCAAAGATTATAAAATTCATACAAACGTAAATTCTTGAGAATTAAATTACAATAGAGTATAAACCAACATAAAGCACACTGTGATTCGTACACCGGTTCTCTATGCCATTTTCGTCTTAAATTAACTTGCTTTTACTTGCAAAATAATGAGGTTAATTATGAAATCGAATATGAACCGTGTTAAAAATTACTCTCTCGAAGCCCGGGTGGAGATTAAATCTGCCAAGACTTCGCAGGCTGATTTTTTTTATAATCTCCTTATGTTTCTTTGTCTTCTGAGTTTTCCTATAACGACTTTATATCCTCAGTCAAACCATTCAAAGCAGCACAAAGAAAAAGTCCTCCGAATTAATAATAAAGAAGATAATTATGATTGGCTTCAATTCGGATTTAATCCTCAGCATAATAGTAACGATACTAAAGAAGAAAAGATATCTGCCGAGAATGTTGGTAGTCTTCATCAGCTTTTTACTGTATCTTTGCCTTCAATTGCAGACGGCGCACCTGTTTATCTTACTAACGTGAAGACAAGCTCCGGTACCATCGATATGATTTTTTTAACTGCAAAAGACGGACACATTATTGCACTTAATGCTTCAAATGGAAAGACAGTTTGGTCGCATCAATACGGCACCGGAAGTTATAGAATCAACAATGGGTTCCATGATACTTACACAACTTCATCTCCCGCAATCGATCCAAACAGAAAGTATGTTTACAGTTATGGTCTGGATGGTTTCGTTCATAAATATCAAGTTGAAAACGGAAATGAGATTAAAAGCGGCGGATTCCCGGAATTATGTACGCGTAAGCCTTTCAACGAAAAAGGATCATCGGCGCTTGCTGTTACTACTGCAAAAAACGGCACGCCATTTTTATATGTGGCAAACGGCGGCTACCTTGGCGACAGAGGCGATTATCAAGGTCATATAACAACTATAAACTTAAGCAACGGTAAGCAGAATGTCTTTAATGCCAACGGAAGCAATTTTAACGAACACTTTGTCGAGCGACCCGGCAAACCCGATTGGTCTGCTGTTCAAAGTGCAGTTTGGGCAAGGCCAGGTGTTGTTTATGATGAAAACACAGATAAAATTTATTTTGCTACCGGCAATGGACCATTCGATCCAAGCGGACATAATTGGGGCGATTCGATTTTAGAAATTTATCCCGACGGCACTGGTAAGAATGGCTTTCCTGCCGATAGCTATACACCGGCAAACTTTCAAGAATTAGACGATAGAGATCTGGACCTTGGAAGCACGGCGCCGGCTATTATTCCAACTCCGGCTAATTGTAAGGTAAGCAATCTTGCAGTTCAATCGGGTAAAGACAGAAAGCTTCGATTAGTCAATCTTGCTAATCTAAGCGGCAAAGGAGGACCCGGAAATATTGGCGGAGAAATAGGAAAGATAATAGACGTTCCTTCGGGAGAAATGGTTTTTTCCCAGCCTTCGGTTTGGGTAAATCCAAAAGATAAAGCGTCTTGGATTTTCGTCGGCACTTATAACGGACTTGCAGCATTCAAGCTTCAAATAAACGCAGTAGGTATGCCGCACCTTCAGTTGCAATGGAAGCAATCGGAAGGCAGCAGCTCGCCGGTAATTGCAAATAATGTTTTGTATTGTGCAGTTAGTGGAAATATCCGCGCATTAGACCCCGTAACGGGCAAACTGCTATGGCATAGTAACAACATTGGTGATATTCATTGGGAAAGCCCGATTGTTGATAACGGAGTTCTATACATTACAGACGAGTCACGGAAATTAACCGCTTTCGGATTATAAAAGAGTTGTCGATCTAATTACTTGTAAAAATTTTTAACGCTGCTTCTGTAACCGCTTTAAGAATTCCGGAGGTAAGCTTATCCACTTGCACTTTTGTTAACCCGATATGATTTAGAATAACAAGCTTTGCCATATTCACTTTAGATTTTACAAGCCATTCAAAGTCTTCCTTACTTAACTTACCGGCTGCCAATTCACTCGTCCAGTACTGCAAATCCGCCTTTGACTGCTCAATGAAATCATTACCTGCAGCTATTGCCCCTGTTTTAAATTCATTGAAGCTGCTTTCGGCTAATGATAATATTCCCTTTTCCAAATCTTCCCAAAAATCATTAAAGTCTGGCATATAGCTTGTTCCTGCATAATCTTGAAAATAATTTTTCTTTCAGGTTTTCCTATTCTTTTAATTGATTAAACTGATCGTAATAATCTTTTTGTTTTTGATCA
>JAJYIL010000202.1 GCA_021790055.1 Bacteroidota bacterium | reverse complement strand
TAAGGGCTTACCCCCACCAATTATGAAGTATCACTTGCGAAAAATGAATATCGCTTCGGATAATATTGCGGTTCAAATTGTAAAATATGTAAACCGTAAACGAGTAGTAGTTAAACATATCGGTACCGCTCATAACAAAGACGAAGTAAGAATACTTTGGGATAATGCAGAAAGATGGATCGAGGCACAGACCAAACAGATTTCCTTGTTCCCAAAAGAAAGGCATTACATTTCATATTTTAATTTGTTTCATGGCGTTAGCTGTTTCAAAGTATGTTGAAATAATAAAATCATTTTTAAGAGAGTACCGCTCTCGGATAAGGTAATACAGATTATGCAGAAGTTGGACCTTCTGCCGCACTAAGATGTACAAATCAGAACGATTTTATTAATTACTGCAGTGGCGGCAACATACCTTACGAATAGTGCTGTTATTACGGCGGTGTGCATTGTTATGGTTGTTTCTTCCTATGCATTGAATTATGTTTAAGTGAAGAAGAGAAAAGGCTGAGGTTAAGCGGGGAAGAAGTAGCTATATTCTATTTGCCGCTAAATTTGGTGTCCCGATTTTCAGGAAAAAAGAAATCAGAATTCAGAGTACTGAGTCATTATCTCTGACTTCTAATTTTTGACCCCCGTTTCTCCGATTTGGGTTAACCCAAGATTTATTAAGACAGGGCACTTCTCTTAAGCGTCCCATTAATATATTATTTTATAAATTCATTTAAATCCATTTTATCGGATATGGAAAGAGAGCCGTCTCTTGATTGCAAGGTGATATCCAGACTTTCGGTTTTATCACTGAGATATTTTTTCATGCTCTTCAGCATTCTGCCGGCGAAGAACTTGTTTGCGGCGAACAGTGCTGTCTTTATTCCGTTAAGTGAAGGAAGTCTTTTTATAAGCGACTTCCACTCTTCATCAGGCTGTTTAACTGAAAAAAGTGATTTGTTTTTCCAGCCGCTTAAAAGCAGGTAATCTGCACCGTTAAGGTACTTGGGTTCAAAGCTGCTTATAGGAATAAGCTCGGCAGTAAGTCCTCTATAAAGAAGAAATTCCGTAATTACTTCGCCGAATTTTTTAGTTGCGACGTTTTCACTCTGTACTATTACTAAAGCCTTTTTCATGTCTATTTTCCTTTCTAATTTCATGTGCAACGTACATGATTAGACTCCGAATACCAATCAATATTTTATAAGTGGATATTTTAAATGATACACGCTTCCTTTTCTTTGACTACCTGATGGACTGCGAAGTTATTTATAAGAAAGTTTGTCCATTCAGCCTGATCCCACGTCACTTTCATATTCAATGGCTTTTATTATTTATTTTGTGCAATTTAAAGTTCGTTATTCAATAATAAATTCATAAAACTATTTTTGGAGGAAGCTATGAATCAAAGCAAGCTTTACAAGAACATTGTCTTTGTATTTTCGGCATTGCTGTTTATTTCTTTTGTTTCAACGGCACAAGCACAGAAGGCAAAGAAGCCGCGGCTAAGCTTAAAGGCTGGAGTTTATCAAAGGATAGGAGTCGATACCGATATAAACATTTCTTACAGTAGACCGGGAGTTAAAGGAAGAAAGATTTGGGGAGGTCTTGTACCGTACGGACTTGCACCCGGGAATAACGAATCGAAAGGCAAACCTTTCCCCTGGCGAGGCGGTGCGAATGAGTGTACAACAATAGACTTTAGTAAAAATGTTACGATTGACGGACATAAGCTGCCGGCAGGAAAGTACAGCATGGATTTCATTCCCGAACCGAAAGAGTGGACAATTATATTCAATAAGGATACAACTATTTGGGGAAGCTTTTTATATAACGAAAAAGATGATGCTCTTCGGATAAAGGTTACTCCGGTTGAAGTTCCCTTCCACGAATGGCTATCATACGGCTTTGATAATCTGGATGGATATTCATGCACTGCTTATCTCCGATGGGAAAAGCTTAAAGTGCCTTTTAAGATTTCGACCACAGACTGAAGATTTGGTATAATGGTATACGGGTATAACAGAATATGGAAATGATGGTAGGTTTTAGAACTATTCTATTTATAACTTAATTAACAAAGAACAGGGCAGCCGGAATAACCAGCTGTCCTGCATTGACGACTGATGATGCGCCCTATTTTCCAATAGGAGTTATTTCAACTCTCCTGTTCATTGCGCGTCCCTCAGGAGTCGAATTGGTAGCAACGGGATCTGACTTTCCCATTCCTATTATTTCGAACCTGTTTGCGTCTATTCCTTGCGTTATGAGGTAATCAACTACGGCTTGCGCTCTTCTTCTTGAAAGATCAAGATTATAAGAATCAGAGCCGATTGCATCTGTATATCCGGCAACACTGAATTTAAGCGTAGTATCTTCTTTCATCGATTTAACAAGCGGTGCCAGTAAACTGTAAGCATCCGGAAGAAGCTCAGCTTTGTTAAATTCAAAATTAGTGTTTCCATTCAGTACCAGCTTTTGAATCTTAGTTACTACAACTTTCTTGACTTCTTTTTTAATCGGGCAGCCGTATTTATCTACTGCTACACCAGCAGGAGTATTCGGACACTTATCTTTATAATCCGGCACACCATCATGATCGCTGTCTAACGGACAGCCTTCGGCATCAACCTGAACGCCGGCGGGAGTGTTCGGACATTTATCTTTATAATCCGGTACACCGTCATGGTCGCTGTCAATCGGACAACCTGTTGCATCTACTTTAACTCCATGAGGAGTATCAGGGCATTTATCCAAGTAATCCGGTACACCGTCATTATCGGCATCTAAAGGGCAGCCGAACTCATCCACTTTAACACCCTTAGGAGTGTTAGGACACTGATCGATATCATCGGGAACGCCGTCTCCGTCTTTGTCTCCTCTAAAAGCGAAAGCATAAGACATTCCTGCAGTAATATCAATAAGCATATCGTTATCGCCTCCCGTTACAATATCATCCCAGTTATCGTGGGAGCTGAATTCGCCGCCCACCCCGATATTCAAACTAACCGCATCGGTAAGAAGAAAGTGCAAGCCCACTTCACCGAGGTAATTAATTTCATTCCTTTTATAAGCGCCTGCCGCATTATTAGGAAGCCGGCTGCCGCTTTCATTCCGAGGATCAAAATGAAGATAAGAAGCTCCTGCAAAGACGTAAGGATAAACTACGTCTTTTATTGAAAGTGTATATGTAATCCCTCCGCCAATATTAAACAAGCTGGTTCTAAAAACAGTTGGAACCCTGCGGTCATCTTCCCCGCTAACATAACCTCCATCGACGAATCCCTTAAGCCCAAATATTCCACCGGTCGTGGACGGAAATAAATATTCGAGATTTGCCCTTCCAAGATAATCGGCGCGTACGTGGCTATAATCCGTACGACCAATTGTAGTACCTGCATCGAAACCTAAAGATAACGCCCCCGAGTAAGTATTTTCTTTCGCAGGTATAATCTTTTGCTGCTGTGCAAAAGATAATGTTGAAAGAACAATTAGGAACAACGAACAAGCTATTAACTTTTTCATAATAGATCCTATAATTGTTGTACATACTACCCCCTGAGCATTGATAATTAAAAACTTCCGGACCAAGTATTGGCACGGAATGTTTCAACAAGGTCAAGAATTTTGCCAGGAAAGATTGATGCATTTCTGTCTGGATGAACTGATTTCATGTCTCACTATAATAGAGTGGTGTACAGCACAGGAATTATTTTCGTGTTATGAATGATTTACACAGTGTGAAGCTTGTTGACAATAATAATTGCAGGTTTGTAGTTTGTTGCCTATCCGTTAAATATTTTTTGTTTATTTAGAAAAATTAATTCTTTAAATTGTAATAAAGATATTCAATTTTAAAAGGAGAAAATATGGCTCTCGATGTTTTACAAATAGAATTCTACAACATTACAGTCGACTATCAAATTACCAGTGCCTCCAAATTGCTATTAACACTTGTAGATTCCGGCCTCGACTTCCATGCTTTAAGGCAATTCCCTTGAAAACAAACAGAACTAAATTCACTCTCTTTGCAAAAGATAGTTCGAAGATAACTGTAGGAGCTAAGAAGTTAGGACTAGAATTTAACGGCTAATACCGTTTTATTATTAATTGATTTAAAAATGAAACGATCGCGAGAGTATGTGACGATTTGGGTTTCAACGCCATTGTAGCTAAAGATGCAACTTTAAACATATGCATGTAATAGAAATATTTTATAAGTTGTGTGTGCAATTCTAAGGATTATTTTATCATGAGCGATGAAAAAAAGTCACACATCCCAGGAATATATAACTACTGTGACCGCTGGTGTGAGAGATGTAAATTCACATCCCGGTGCCTGCTTTTTACAAACGAATCTAAAATTACCACGTACCAGTTATTAAATAACGGTGAACTGCCGGACTTCAAGGAGATTTTTAATTTCCACGCAGAAGACGACGATAACAACAGCTCAATTTTCGACGATTATGATGACGATGATGGTTTTGAGCCCGGCAGTGATGAAGACGATGATCCCTTTATAAACGACTTACCAAATTTTGAAGACAAGAAGTACGAGGAAAATAGGAAGCAGAGAGATGAAACCGTTAAACAGAATATCCTTGTGAAGTTAAGCGATGAGTATTTTAACAACGCCCATTCTCTTTTAGAAAACCTAAATGAAAAGTACAAGCTTCATACCAACGTAATAGATAAAGAGAAGGACGAAAATTCGCTAAAACTTTATGAAGGATATGAAGTAGTTGCGTGGTTTCATATGTTTATCTTTGTAAAGATTCGACGGGCTTTAAGCGGTAAATGGAGTTATGACCGTGAGCGCGATGAAGAGATGAAGGATATCGATGCGTACGATATGAACGGCACGGCTAAGATAGCGTTGATTGCAATTGAAAGCTCGATTAATGCGTTAAACAAGCTGTTTGATGCTGTAGTAGAATTTAAAAACGAAGTAACGGCTTTATTGGTAACTGCCGGAAAGCTGTTAAACGAAATGGAAAAAGAATTTCCTGACTGTAGAAAATTTGTAAGACCCGGGCTTGACGAATAAATCAATACCAATTGATTATTTTAATCCTGATTTATTTCCCGTTATAATAACGTTCATGTTCTCAAATCCCTTACTTATTTTGATGATGCAGATCAGGAGCCAATGCCTAAAATGCTTACTAATCCATCATGGGAATCTGTTAAGATTTTTTTTATATTCGAAACACCAAAACTTTCTAAGAAATATTTTTAAGGAACTGTAAAATGGCATCAGAATTATTAGCGCACGCAGAAATTCCATCCACAGACTTGAACAATAGTAAAGATTTTTACGCAAAGATGTTCGGCTGGGAATTTAAACCATTCGGCAACGGATATCTTCTATTCAACACTCATAAAGGCTTTACTATAGGTTTGCGAAAAGTTAACAAAGTAGCTAAGGGCGATTCAACAATATTTCACGTTAAAGTAAATTCCGTTGAAGACTATCTGAAAAAGGCAAAGGAACTGGGGGGCAAGGAATCCCGCGGAAAAACAATTATACCCGCAATGGGCGCTTATGCCCTTATCTTCGATCCCGATGGGAACACGATAGGTCTGTATCAAGGAAATTAATATCAGGCAACAGCGCATTTATTTTTAATTGTTAAATTGCTTAAGCCAAAGATCGATTACGCTCCAAAGCTTCATCGACGGAGCGCTAATCAGCCCGGGCTGGAACTTATTATAAAGCAATTTGACAATTTAGCAATTACGTAGTTTCTATTATTAATTGAACCGCAGGTAGTATTTTATTACCAAATAAATGAAATGCACAGCGTTTAATCATCTATATAATCCTTCCTTCACTAATTGCTTTCATGTCGACCTATTAGAATTATTTTTGCCAGTGAAATAAATTAATTATTTGACAACCAGAATTGAAAGGAGTACTGACATGAAAAAGCAAGTAGTAATGTTGGTAGCTGTTCTTTTAATAGGCGCAACCTCCATTTTTGCGCGCACTGATGAGTCGGATTATGTGGTAATAAGCGATAATTCCATGAAAAATTACCTCGTTGGATTGAAATCCGATAATGATGGT
>JAJYIL010000201.1 GCA_021790055.1 Bacteroidota bacterium | reverse complement strand
ATCTTGGTATTTTTGGAGCGATTATGGGGGTTTTAAAGCCCATTTAAACATTCAACCGGGTTATGGGGAAATGGAAGATGGTCCTGTCTCTATATGCCTTGAAACTTATTGGAAGAACCCGATTTCACTTGAGTATCAATTTACATTTATTCCGGAAATAATTGATTTTAGTATAACAAATGGAGTTGCTTCAAAAGGAGACTATAAATATTACCCCCTTTTGGTTTTAGGAAATCCAAATATTATAAAAGTTCATGCGGGAATAGTCGATACAAATGTCGTCGTCGACGGAGGAAAAGTTTCACCGAGTGACGTTTCTTTAACGCCAATGTATTTGACGAATCTGGGGTTTAAAGCAATACCCGATACGACTAAAGAAAATACGAACCTTCCAATAAATTTATCTTATTATGACTCGGACACGACGTATAATGCCGACTCAACGTCTATGTCTTTTAAGAGGACGTTTTATCCGTGGATTTATTCAGGGGGCATTACAAAAGTTGATTCGGCTTCAGGGAAAATAACCGTAATCTAATTGGTCCTGGAACTAAAGTCAAAGTTGGCGGGCTTGAAAATATGGTTGTCGATGCTGGAAAGACAAAAGATTTGTCGCCTCAAAATCTTGAGTCTATGGGCTACAAGGCAATTCCAGATACTTCAAGCAATTCAAATCTTCCAATAAAATTAAATTATGAAGACAAGGATACAACGTGGTCAAAAGATAGCACAAGTTTTTCATTCAATAGGAAATGGGATGGAGAGATTTATTCATACGGCAAAACTCTTGAAGACACGACTTCTCAAAAGATAACCTTAGACAATATCACTGCTGTCTTTGCCGGCAAACCTACGACGCCGAAGAGTTACAAGCTTTACCAAAATTATCCTAACCCGTTCAATCCGAGTACAATAATCAAATACCAAATTCCAAATACCAGCTCTGTAACAATAAAAGTATACGACATCCTTGGAAGGGAAATAGCAACTTTAGTAAATGAAGTGAAATCAGCAGGAGAGTATTCAGTGCAATTTACCGACAAACAACAAACAACAGAAAACAAACAACTTTCCAGCGGCATATACTTTTATAGAATAGATGCGCGCTCGAAAGTTTCAAACAAAGAGTTTGCTAAAGTTGGTAAGATGATATTGCTCAAATAAAAACTCTGTTAACTCTGCGTATTCTCTGTGTACTCTGCGGTTAATTAACCGCAGAGATAACAGAGGACTCACTGCGAACGCAGAGATTTAAAAACATTGTTAACTCTGTGCATCCTCCGTGTTCTCTGTGGTAAAATGTGCTCAGAACTAAAAACTTCCTTGCTAACATAATTATTTTCTTTTCACATTATTTCTTAAATTAACTAAGCAAGATTTCGATTTGATTTTCTAATTTGGGATAGTTTGTAAAAGCGGCATTGATCCGGTGATTGTACTTGATTATTTGAACTTGAATTTTTCATCAACAATCAAAGTAATTCTATGAACAATCATCTATTGAACGAGTTCGAAAAACCGACTAAGCTTCATTATAAAATTCTTTTTATGAGCTGGGCTGGCTGGGTTTTCGATTTCTATGACCTAATTCTTTTTTCTTTCCTTTTAATTCCTATCGGCAAAGAGCTTCATCTTACAAATATCGAACTATCGTGGGTGCTCGGCTCTTCTTTAGCAGCAACGGCGATTGGAGGCGTTATCTTCGGAGTCCTTTCAGATAAGTTCGGAAGAAGGAAGATACTTCAATGGACAATATTAACTTACAGCATTGGGACTTTCCTCTGCGGAATTTCCACTTCAATCTGGGTGCTTTTATTTTTTAGAATAATAACGGGGCTTGGCGTCGGAGGTGAGTGGGCAACCGGGCAAACCTATGTAGGTGAAACTTTTCCTGCAAAAGTTCGCGGCAGATATGGTGCCTTTATGCAAACAGGCGCTCCGTTTGGAATTGTTCTGGCTTCAATTGTTGGCGGACTGTTGGTAAACCAGCTTGGCTGGCGGGGATGTTTTTTTGTTTCCATTTTACCGGCGCTATTAGTCGTTTTTATGAGAAAAGCACTTCCCGAATCAGATGTTTGGGTTGAAAGGCAAAAATTATCTTCAGATTCTATTGAAACAGAAAATTCATCCAGCATGGCTGTCAAGCCTGAAAAGGAAAAATCGGCAAATAGTTTCTTCTCTTTATTTAATGATGAGCATCGTGCACTTTTTATTAAATGTTTAGTGCTTGCGATTTTTGATATGTCGGCGTACTGGTTTACTTACACATGGCTGCCGTCTTATCTTCACCAGCAAAGGCAATTCACTATTGTTAAATCAGCAGAATGGATGCTGATTACGCAGGCAGGAGGCTTGCTCGGCTATTTTACTTTCGGATTTTTAGCAGATAAATGGGGAAGAAGACCGGCATATTCAATTTATTCGGTAATAATGGCTTTTGGTTTGGTGATGATTACTTTGCTCTGGGATGCTGTTGCGATTTATCCTCCGTTAATTCTTAGCTTTATGTTTCTGGTTGGATTGGGAACCGGAATGTTCAGCGGCTACGGTCCGCTGTTTTCAGAATTATTTCCGACAAAGATTAGAAATACAGCAATGGGCTCGGCATTTAATCTTGCGCGCGGAGTTCAATTTTTTACTCCGGTTATCATAGCTACAATTGCCGTTGACTACGGATTAAGCGGGGGAATTTCTCTTGCTGCTTTATTTGCCTTATTAACCGGTGCTTGGATTTGGGTTTTCCCGGAGACAAAAGGGAGGAAGATAATTATTTAGCAGGAATTATATCTTCTTCATCTTTCTACAAAGCGTGGAAATATTTATTCAAAGAATTTTTGCGGCTTTATTTTTTCTCCGCAAGTTTGGATTATCTTCAAATAAATTTTTTGAATAAATTTCCTATATTTCACACCGGACTTTGACAGAAAGATTTTCTATGAAGGAAAAATAAATTGCAGGGGAAAAATGGACTAAATTCCATTTGGCTTAAGGCTTCGGTTATAGGCAGCTTGTGGGCTTCGAGCGAAATTATTTTGGGAAGCTTTCTTCATAATGCTCACCTACCGTTTTCCGGAACTATCCTAACTTTTATCGCGGTAATTCTGCTTGTAGGCAGCAGTTGTTACTGGAAAGCAACGGGAATTATCTGGCGTGCTGGGTTAATCTGCGCCGTTATGAAAACCATCTCACCAAGCGCAGATATTTTCGGACCGATGATTAGCATTGCAGCGGAAGCCTTAATACTTGAAGCAGTTGTTAGAGTAATAGGCTCAAATTATACCGGATTTATTTTAGGCGGAGGTCTGGCAGTTTCCTGGTCTCTATTCTACAAAATAATTAATCTCATAATCATTTACGGATTCAACATCATTGAGCTTTACTCAAAATTATATCAATTCGCAATTAAGCAGTTAAACTTTCCGATGGAAAGTCCGTGGACGTTGATCTTGTTTTTATTCTTTATTGATTTACTAATTGGAGGCGCAGCGGCAGTAATTGGGATTAAGGTTGGCGAGGCATGCTTAAATTATCCTAATGAAAAATCATTTACGCAGTTAAAATTCAAATCTTCAATTGATTTTGTACCACGCAGTACCGCGCAAAAATATTCATTATCGCTTTTGATTTTCCATATTATGGCAATAGCGGCGGGATTAATTTTCCTTGGCAGCTTTTCACTTTGGATTTCAACTATATTTATTTTTACTTACGTAGGTATCTGCGTTATCCTTTACAAGCAAAATCTTAGGAGGCTTAAAAAACCTAAATTCTGGTTTGCAATAATTGTAATTGCTTTGCTTTCAGGATGGCTGTTCAGCAGTATAAATAATAGTTCCGACAATGGAGCATTAGCGGGATTTTATTTAGGCGCTTCAATAAATCTTCGTGCCTTTTTAATGATAATCGGATTTTCAAGTATAAGTGTTGAAATAAGAAATCCGGTAATCGAAACCTGGTTTAAGCGAAAGGGAATGGGGCAGTTTTCGCAGTCGCTTGAAGCTGCATTTAAGGTTCTACCTTTTATGGTTGCCAACATATCTGAAGAGAAATCAATTTTCACTCAGCCAGTTTCTTCTGCTGCAAGGCTAATTAAAAAGGCAGATGGCTGGCTCAAGCGATTGGAAAAGCAAGCTTCCGGTTTGCCGTTAGTGTTCATCCTTAAAGGAGAAAAAGGCTCTGGCAAAACTACTTTACTTTCACGTACGATTGAATGTCTCAAAGCCGAAGGAATGAATATCGGCGGTATTTTAGCTCCAGGGTATTGGAATGAAAATAAGCGCTCAGCATTTGATATAATTGATATTGATTCAGGCAATTCAACAAAGCTGTGCAGCGTTGAATCATATTCAAGCAGCGTTAAGATTGGTCATTTTAATTTTTATGAAGAAGGTTTAGAATTAGGGAAACAAGCACTGACGATTGAAAAAATAAATCAGAAAGATATTTGCGTAATTGATGAAGTAGGTTACCTTGAGTTGAAAGGGGAAGGATGGGCTGACAATCTAGATGAAATTATTGCCGGTTATAAAAATATAATTGTTCTCGTCGTAAGAAATGAACTTGTAAAAGATGTATGCGCTAAGTGGGGGATTCAAAATCCAATTTTGATAGAATGCGGCGAAATTACTGATAAAGAATTTACCTGGGAGATAATTAACTATAAAGCTTTAACATCGAAAGATGATCCTGTAGAAATTTAATTCGCGGAAAAAAATGCATGCTTGCGGGTATCCAAGTTCCAGTAAGCTTTTACTTAATTCTTGCCCAAAGTTTTTTAGCAGCATTCCTTGCATCAGAATATATTGATGAGGTATCAAATGGAAATTGTCTATTCTCATAAACAATTTTCCCATTAATTATTACCGTTTCGACATCATGTGAAGACAATCCGAAAGTTAAATGTCCGGATAAATTTTCATTAACAAGCGGGGTTGGGGGCAAATAATCGTAAACAACAATATCAGCCATATAACCTGGCGCTATTCTGCCTAACTTCTGATTGAAATAGCGCTCAAGTATTTGATTTCCATTCTGAAGGAACTTCAAGAAAATTTCACCGGTAATTTTATTTTTCGACTCCTTGTTTTTGAAAAATGCGAACTTAATTTCTTCAAGCATATTTGAGCCGATTCCATCAGTTCCCATAGCAGTGTTTGTAATTTGTCCGGGATACTTTAAATAACCAACACCATTGTTCATATTCGATCTTGGGTTATGAACAAGAAAAGAATCATGTTCGTTAATTAATTGAATATCTTTTTTTGATAAATGAACTCCGTGAGCAAGAATCGATTTTTCATTTAACAGATTAAATCGTGCAAGCCTTTCGGCAGCAGTTATTCCAAAGTTTATTGTTGCATATTCAGCATCGGATTTATCTTCGCAAATATGGATGTGAATCCCTTTCCCAGTCTGATTGACTATTTCGGAAATCAAGGAAAGAGTTTTATCGCTTAAAGTAAATTGCGCATGAGCGCCGATAGCTGCTTCAATGAGGCGTTCAGGATTATTTGCACTTTCTTTTTCAATTGTTGAAATAAAATCAGCCGACTCTTTTAAACTTTCCAGAATTTTATTACTGCCGTTCCTGTCTGTTACTTCATAGCATAATATTCCACGGAGACCGGCTTCTTCGAAACATCTTTTAAGCGTATTAAGCGATCCCTTTATAAAATTTGGAGAGGAATTATGGTCGATGACTGAAGTAGTGCCTGCTTTAATTGCTTCAAGTGAGCTGACTATCCCGCTGTAATATAATATCTCCTGGTCTATGGCTTTGTCAAGTTTCCACCATAGGTTTTGCAGAATTTCCAGAAAGTTATTTGCCGGTTTCATCTCTGCAATAATTCCTCTCGCAAGAGCAGAATAAAAATGGTTATGCGAACAAACTAAACCGGGAGAGATATATTTGCCTGATAAATCAATTATCCTATCAGCTTTATATTTAGCTGAAATATTCTTGCCGACTTCGGAAATAATATTTTTATCAATTACGACATCAATATCTTCGTTTATAATTGGCGGATAGAAATTAATTGAGTTTACATTTTTTAATATCAGCATCTTATTCCTAAAATGTATTATTTTCTGATG
>JAJYIL010000200.1 GCA_021790055.1 Bacteroidota bacterium | reverse complement strand
TGGCTTGCATGCAAATGTACAAAGTAGTAGTACATTTCTCTTTATTAGATTTAACCGTCTTCCACGGTTCCGAATCATTAAAATATTTGTTGCATGCCCGCGCAAGGTTCATCGCTTCCAGTACTCCATCCCTAATTTTGTATGACTCGAAGAATTTTGAAACCTTTCCGGGATATTCGGCAATAGCATTCAGCATCGCTGCATCAATTTCTTCAAGTTTGCCCTTTACCGGGACTTTACCGTCAAAGTGCTTGTGAGCAAACGTTAAAGTTCTGTTTATAAAATTGCCGAGAATGTCGGCGAGCTCGCTATTGTTTCTCAATTGGAATTCCTTCCAGTAAAAATCAGTATCTCTTGTTTCCGGAAGGTTAGCAGCAAGCGTATACCGCAGAGGATCAGCTGGAAAAAGCCTCAGAAAATCGATAACATCAATTCCCCAGTTCCTGCTCTTAGAAAATTTTTTACCTTCGAAGTTGAGAAACTCATTTGCCGGAACGTTTTGAGGCAGACAATATTTTTCTTTCTCGCCGTCGTTCCATGCCATTAAGAAAGCAGGGAAAACAATGCAATGAAATACAACGTTGTCCTTACCAATAAAGGCTACGTACTTGGTGTCTGGGTCCTGCCAGTACTTTCGCCAGAGATTCTCATCTCCTTTATTCTGAGCCCATTCTTTTGAAGATGAAATATAACCGAGAACAGCCTCAAACCAAACGTAAAGGACTTTTCCTTCAACGCCGTCAATCGGCACTTTAATGCCCCAATCAAGGTCGCGAGTAATGGCTCGGTCGCCCAAACCGTCCTTAAACCATCCGCGGCAATATTGAAGAACATTTTCTTTCCAGCCGAATTTTTCATTCATCTCTTTTACATATTCTTCAAGTCTTTTCTGATATTTACCAAGCGGGAAATACCAGTGAGATGTTTCTTTTAACACCGGTTTCTCACCTGAGATTTTGCTTTTGGGATTTTTTAATTCGGTAGGCTGGTAAAGTGAGCCACAGTTTTCGCACTCGTCGCTGCGGGCTTCTTCATAGCCGCACACCGGACAAGTTCCTTCAACGTATCTATCAGGAAGGAACATCCTTGCTGTTTCATCATAGAATTGCTGTGATTTTTTTTCTAACAGTATTCCCCGTTTGTAAAACTCCAGGAAAAACTCTTTACCCGTTTCATGGTGGATAGCCAAGCTGGTCCGGGAATAATTATCGAAGCTCATCCCGAATTGCTCGAATGCCTTTCTATTCAACTCATGGTAGCGGTCAATAATTACTTTTGGTTTAACTCCTTCTTTATCGGCGCTGATAGTAATGGGAACACCATGCTCATCTGAACCGCAAATAAAGACAATATCGTTTCCCTTCAGTCTTTTATATCTAACATAAATATCGGCAGGCAGGTATGCGCCGCTTAAATGACCTAAGTGTATGGGACCATTAGCATAAGGAAGCGCCGCTGTTACTAAAATCTTTTCCTGTGACAATTTCTATCCGTAAAGTTTTAACAATGTGGTTGTAAATATAACTATTTTTCAAGAAGTAACTAAAGAAACGGATAGGCATATAAGTGGAAATTGTCTGGAAACAAAAGTACAGGCAAACAACGGTTAATAATAAGAGCGCATGCAATCATGCATTCATTTTTTTTAGGAGGGACTTTAAAAAACGATTGGGCTGTTGTTTGTAGAATTCTTTACCCGGAAACTCAAAAATTTCATCCTCAATAAAGAAGCTGCAGGCAAGTAACCAAACAACAGCCCGTAAGGCAAAATTAACAAATTTTATGCCGGTAGAAAGATTCTATATTTAATCTCTCCACCCAATTTTAATTCTATTATCGAAGAATGTGTGTAAAAGTTTAGAACTCCGTTTCATAATCATACTATAATAATATTATGCAGTTTTACCGGTAAAATTCCCTTGCCCGCCGATTTTTTCTTTTGCGTACTTATGCTTAGTTTTAATTTAGCTCAGAAAAATTTATATGACAAATAAAAGGCTTTAAAAATGTCGCACAGACATGATTCACCGGGTTCCAGGATAACTTTTGGAACAATTTTGATAATAATAGGCGCACTGTATTTCTTACAGACACTGAATTTTTTCAGCTTCAGCATTCCGCACCTAATTTTTTCAATCCCGTTTGCAATCTTAATGATTGGGATACTTGTTCTAATTAACTCCAGGAATAAACTGTTTGGAGGCATTCTTGCAATTATCGGATTGCTGACACTGCTGCCAAGAATCTATCCGTCATTTTATATCAACGATAATTTTTTACTTCCGTTGATATTGATAGCACTTGGAGTTTTAATTGTTTTTAGAAGGAGACCTTCCCATTATAATTATGATTTTCGGACAGGTCGAACAGTGGAAAAGGATTATTTTGATGAAGTGGCAATATTCAGCGGTTCACATAAGATAATAAACTCCGATAATTTCAAAGGCGGCAACATTACTTCAATCTTCGGCGGAACAGAAATAGACTTTTCACAATGCAAACTGGCAGAAGGCGATGTGATTGTTGATATTGTTATGATATTTGGCGGCACTACTCTTATTGTGCCAAGGGACTGGAATGTTAGAATAAATGTGACTCCGATATTCGGAGGATTTGCCAATAAGGTAATGAGAAACCCGGGAGTTCCGCTGGATACAACACGTACGTTAATTATAAAAGGCGTCGCTATATTCGGCGGCGGAGAAGTAAAAGGCTATTGAGCTAAGAGAATTCTATGACAGTAAGTCCGATTCTCGAAAGTAAAAGGAACCTTATCCTGTACCTTCTATTCTGGCTAATTTTCTCTGCTATCTCTTTTTTATTGTTAGTGTTCTTAATAAATATCAGCCCTGCCACAGCCACTGCGGACGTGGTCTTTAACATTCTCCTTTGCGGAATGGGCATAATTTTATGGTTTCCTGCAAGATATATTACAATTGAAGATAACAGCATTACAAAAATAATAATAAGCCACTTTTTAGGAGGGGTTCTTGCTTCTATACTTTGGCTTTTAATCGGATATTTGCTCTTGGCAAATGTGCTGCAGCCTCCAACAGAATTTATAGTATTTTTTAAAACAACGCTGGTATGGAGATTTTTAACAGGCTTGTTATTCTACCTCCTCATCGTTTCTTTTTATTATATGTACAATTACTACAAGGATATTCAAGAAAGAATAACCAGAGAATCAGAGTTGAAAAATTTGGTAATGGAAGCAGAGCTAAAGACGCTCAAGTTCCAAATCAATCCTCACTTTATATTCAACAGCTTGAATTCAATGAGTGCATTAACGGTTATCGACCCTGAGCGCGCCCGAGGAATGATTCTTAAGCTTGCGGACTTTCTTCGTTACACTCTTGCAAATAACGAAAAGCAGACCGCGCCGCTTTGTGACGAGCTTAGAAATATCAGACTTTATCTTGAAATAGAAAAGATTAGATTCGAAGATAAATTTGAATACATAGAAGAAGTAAGCGAAGAATGCAAGAAAACAATAATACCAAACATGATCCTTCAACCGTTGTTCGAGAACGCAATAAAGCACGCAGTTTATGAGTCGCTTGAAAAAGTAACCATAAGGCTCACCTGCTCAAAAGAGGATTTGTTTTTCAGAATAACACTTGAAAATAATTTTGATGCTTCAGCTTCTGCTGCCAAGGGTACCGGCATCGGGCTTCAAAATATTAAAAGCAGGCTGGAGCTGATGTATCACCGATCCGATTTGATCAAAGTAAAAAAGGAAAATAACCGGTTTATTGTTACTCTTTACATACCAACCTAACTAAAAAATTTCATACACTGTTTCTATCAAATTTTCTTGTTAAATTTATCAGTAGACAAAAAAATAACTTTTAACATGAATAACGTACGTGCAATCATAATCGATGATGAAAAGCTTGCCAGGGAAATAATTAAGGGCTATTTGAAAAACAATTCCAACATCCAGGTAATTGATGAATGTTCAAACGGATTCGACGGGATAAAAAAGATTAACGAACTTGCGCCGGATATTATCTTCCTGGATATCCAGATGCCGAAGATTACCGGATTTGAAATGCTGGAGCTTATTGATAACCCGCCTACAATAATTTTTACTACAGCATATGATCAATTTGCGTTAAAAGCTTTTGAGGTTAATGCCGTTGATTATCTCCTAAAGCCTTTTTCATTCGAAAGATTTAATGAGGCATTAGCTAAAGCTCTCGTTCATTTGAAAGATAAGAAATATAATACAAACACTATTAAGCACTTGCTTGCGGAAAAAGATACTTCGAAAGAATTTCTTGACAGAGTTGTTATAAAGGACGGTCCGAAAATCTCAATAGTTGCATCCGAGAAGATAATATACCTGGAAGCCCAGGATGATTATGTAATGATCTATTCCGACGAAGGAAAATTTCTAAAGCAAAAAACAATGCGCTATTTCCAGGAACATCTCCGTCCAAATGATTTCGTTAGAATTCACCGCTCGTATATTGCCTCAATCAAAAGAATAAAAAAGATAGAGCTGCTTGAAAAGGAAACGTACAAGGTAGTACTGGAAGATAAGACTTCACTTCCCGTAAGCAAAAGCGGTTATGACAGGCTGAAGGAAATACTAAAGTAAGTATTCCATTTATCATAAAATCCTGCGCAAAATAGAAAAGAATCTGAAAATTGTGAGTTGAGCATTGATTATTGAAAATTCTCAACATTCAATTAAGAGTGACGAATACGAGAATAGTGAATTAAGAACAATTTCTTATTGTACTGATACCGAAATATCCATAATATCAATGCCGTGTATCGGCTCTAACCAGGCTGTCCTCGCGTGCTGCAATCAGATCAAAATTTACAACAAGCTTGTCATGTGCGCGGATTAAACCAAAGAAGTGAGACGGGGGAATAATTCCATAATCCAGCATCGATAGAGATTTTTTACCGGTTAATCTAAAACGTCCGTCAGTTAGTCTTTCAACTTGAATCGTGATGTCAGCTTTATGCGTAACACCGGCTATCGTTAGATAGCCGAAAGTCTTCAGATTAAACGTACCTACAGTTGAATCCGGCTTGGAAGCAATATGAGCGTTAATTAATTCATACCTAATCATCGGGAATTTATTCGCTTTCATCGCATTATACATATCATCATTCATAATGCTCTTACCGCAGTTAAGTGTAAATACCGGAACCGCAACCTCGACCTTATCTTTCCTAAGGGAGTTGTTATTCATGCCGGAGCTTTTTATTATATCTGCATATCCACTTACCTGGCGCGTCATACAGGTAAAGCTGTCAATAGTTGAAGTACCGTTTATCCAGAGCCTGCTGTCTGCCTGCGTTACATATTTTATATCGTTATCCTGTGCTTGAACAAGGATGCTCATCCGGATAACGCAGATCATCAATATAATTATTAGTTTTAAATTCGAATTCTTTAACATGTAATCTATCTCTATCAAAGCAAGGATAAAATTGAATTCCTTTGCTTAGCCGCCGCAAAGTATGCCGGCTAAGCTGCCAATTTCAACTCTTAAAACATAAATCTTTTTTTATCTTTCGCAAATAACTTTTGCCGGAAAAGCGCATAATTTATTTTTTAGCTAAAGTTAAATCGAAATGCACAGTAACTTCATCGCCGACTCTTACTGTCCCGAAGAACATAGTCGGCGGCTTAACTCCGTAGTCCGTCATTTTAATTTGCTGTTTGCCGGTAAAATGGATTTGCCCATCTTTGGTTTTGGAGCTTTCAACAGTCATATTTATTTCTTTGCTTACACCTGCAATAGTAAGTATACCGTTTGCATAAATTTTTAAAGGATCGCCGGTCTTTACCTTATCATTACTTACGGCTATATTTTTTAAAGTAAAAGTTATCTCCGGATTCTTATTTGCCTTAAGTGCATCATCCATGTTATCATTCATCGAGCCTTTTTCCGAATCAAGCTTTTTAACCGGAATTTCTACTTTTAAAGTACCGGCATTTTCAAGTTCATCTTTAAGATTACCTTTAGGGTTAGTTCTATCTATGACAAGATATCCATCAAGTTCCGTAGCCTTGATAGTAAAGTCGTGAAAAGTTGATGTACCGTTTATAGTCAGCTTACTTGCCGGAAGTATTTGGTA
>JAJYIL010000199.1 GCA_021790055.1 Bacteroidota bacterium | reverse complement strand
ATACACTTGATGTAAGTATACTTCAGGATTTCTTATTAAATCCTGTTTTGGGAATTGATGACCCCAGAACCAACAAGAGGATTGATTTTGTCGGCGGAATTCGCGGGACCAAGGAACTTGAAAGATTAGTTAACAGCGGAAAGGCTGCCGTTGCTTTTTCATTATATCCAGTTTCGGTAAATGATCTGATGAACATCTCCGATGCGGGCGAAATAATGCCGCCAAAGTCAACCTGGTTTGAACCGAAGCTGCGGGATGGTTTGCTTGTCCATTTAATTTAAACATGTGAAAAAAATAATGTTGTAAGGTCAACTTAAACAATAATTGAAATACGAGAACGATATCAATAATAAAGTTGAAGCTACGGCAGAAGTATTTATGACTGCTTTTAACACATTGCCTGCAAAGGGAAAGCACTCGTTTATAGAGAAATTGTTAAGAGATAGAAATTTTAAGGAAGATTTAATTGACTTTGTAACAATTGAGCAAAGAAGACATGAGTCTTCTATTCCTTTAGAAGAATATCTTTCTAAGAGAAAAAGAAAAAAGAGTGCAATATTATATTCGCATGAAATGTTCTGACAAAAATGAATTAGAAATTCTTCCTGATGAAATTCATTATAGGATAACGGACAAAATTATGTTACTAAAAAGTGAACTGAAACCTGATGGTATAAAAAAATTGAAGAACAAAAGAAAGAGATTGAAAATTATTCTGTAGCTCACAGAAAAGATACATATAAATAAATTCTACTTATTTAATCTTAACTATACAAGAAAGAAAGGTAACAATGGAGAAACGAATATATAATTTTAGCGCAGGTCCGGCGGTATTACCAGAAGACGTGCTTAAGGAAGCACAGGAAAATTTGTTCGCACTTCCCGGTGTAGGAATGTCAATTTTGGAAATCAGCCACCGCTCCAAAGCATTTGATAAGATAATTGCTGAAACTAAAGCTGATTTATGCTCTCTGCTAAATATAAACGACAGCTATGAAATTTTATTTTTGCAGGGAGGCGCAAGCCTTCAATTTTCGATGGTTCCGTTAAACTTGATGCCGCCGAAAAATAAAGCGGATTATATTCTAACAGGAAGCTGGTCTAAGAAAGCTCAGAAAGAAGCTAAACGAGTTGGTACTGTTAATGTGGCTGCCTCTACCGAGACCGAAACATTTAACAGGATCCCAAAGCAGTCGGAATTGAAATTAGATCCGGATGCATCTTACGTTCATTTTACATCCAACAATACAATCTACGGAACCGAATGGCATAAGGAGCCTGAGGTAGGAAATGTTCCGCTGGTCTGCGATGCTTCGTCGGATATCCTAAGTAAGAAGATTGATGTAAATAAATACGGTCTTATTTACGCCGGCGCTCAGAAAAATATGGGACCATCGGGCGTAACTTTAGTAATTATCAGGAAGGATCTTGCTGAAAGGAGTTCCGATTCGCTGCATACAATGTTGAATTATAAAACCCAGGTAGAGAACGCTTCATTGTATAATACTCCGAATACATTTGGAATTTATATTATCGGGCTTGTAGCAAAATGGTTAATTAAAAACGGTGGACTCGATGGAATGTATAAGACTAACAAAGAGAAAGCCGATATTCTCTATAAATGCATCGACGACAGCAAAGGCTTTTATAAAGGTCATGCTGTACCTGACAGCCGCTCGATTATGAATGTAACCTTCAGGTTAGCAACGGAAGAGCTTGAGAAGAAGCTGATTTCCGAAGCAACTGCTGCCGGATTTGACGGCTTGAAAGGACATCGCTCTGTCGGCGGCTTAAGAGCATCAATCTATAATGCCTTCCCGAAGAAGGGTATTGAAGAGCTTGTTAAGTTCATGAAAGATTTCCAGGTTAAAAACGGTTGATTAAATATTTTTAGCGTGGCTGAACAAAACGTAGCACAGATTATTAATCTGTGCTACGATAATTTATTTTTCAAATTTTTAGTAATTTCGTTTTTTGGTTAGCCATGACTTTCAATTCATAACTAAGAGGATTAAATGAAATACATTGCCGGAGTATTGCTTGCTATTACTATTTTCCTTTCTGCTTGTTCCAAAAAGCAGGATGATGTTAAATTAACCGCCTACAGCACAGAAGCCTTTGCTTACGGAATGGGAGACAGCTCCGAAGTCGATGGGACCACACAGGTGAAAGGATTTCAGCAAGACCAAAAGAACGGTTTCTATTCGGCAACTCTTTCTTATGATATTGATTTAATTACGCCAAAAGGTGATACCTTAAAATCAATTTCTTCACGGGTCGTAGACAAAAGACAAAAGGAGAAAATGAGCGATACTCAATTAGATGCTCAGTTCGATTTAGGACCGTCTTATAAGAAGGGTAAGTACAAGCTTATTTATAGGATAACAGACAAGCTTTCAGGCAATACTGCGGTTGCTTCGGCAGATTTTGATTTGGGAGATTAAAAAAAACTTTTATTCTGTAAAATATTTTCCTGGAATTGGCTTTCTTCCTGCATAGCCTTCATCAATTTCATGATAAAATCTTATATCCTCTTCATCGCTCCGCCAGCAAAGGTAGACCTCCTCGTCATCGATGATTGATGGAAAATCAACTAAGCCGGTAGAAAAATTCCAATCCTTATAAAAGCAGCCTATCTCTCCCAGCTCTTTTATAAACCCGTTTACATCAGTAGCCATCTTTTTCATTTGAGGATTATCTTCAATTACTCCGTCAAAATCTTCGGCAAGCAAACGGATTTCTCTCGTTGTATCAAGAATATCCTTTACTATCTTTCTGACGAGCGGCAGCGTCAATTTAGCTTCAGCAGGCGTAAAATATTTTGTCTCGGTCATTTAATTTTTCCAATTAAATTGAATAATAGGCTGGTTAGAATATAATAAAAAAGCCTTCAATCATGAAACCGTTAATCATAAAATATATGTACAAAAAACCCGGTACCTTCATACCGGGTTTAATTAAGAAGTCTTATTTCTCCATCATAAATGGATAACGCCAGTCTTTCGGGGGATCAAATGTTTCTTTGATTGCACGGGCAGTCATCCAGCGCATTATGTTCATCGCACTGCCGGCTTTATCATTAGTACCGGATGCGCGTCCGCCGCCAAACGGCTGCTGACCAACAACTGCCGCAGTAGGTTTATCGTTAATATAAAAATTACCAGCAGCATTGCGAAGCTTGTTCGACATCTTGTTAATTATTTCTCTATCCTTTGACCAAATGCATCCGGTTAAAGCGTAAGGAGAAGTCGTATCGCATAGTTCAAGTGTCTCGTCAAACTTGTTGTCGTCATAGACATAAATTGTAAGGACAGGTCCAAAAATTTCTTCCTGCATAGTTTTAAATTTAGGATTCATTGTTACAATTGTCGTCGGTTCGATAAAGTAACCTTTCGATTCATCGCACTTTCCGCCGGTAATAATCTCCGCTTCTTTGGATTCCTTTGCATACTCAATGTAATTCTTAATGCTGTTGAATGAAGCTTTGTCAATTACTGCCGCCATAAAGTTGGTAAAGTCTTCGGGATCTCCCATTTTTATTTTACTGACTTCATCAACATACTTTTTCTTGAAATCATTCCAGATAGATTGCGGAACGTACATCCTGGAAGCAGCAGAACATTTCTGCCCTTGATACTCAAAAGCTCCGCGGATGGCTGCTGATACAAGCGCATCAACATCGGCAGTGTTATGCGCGAAGATAAAATCCTTGCCGCCTGTTTCACCAACGATGCGCGGATAGTATTTTGCCTTCTGAATATTCTCACCAACCGTCTTCCACATTCCCTGGAACACTGAGGTAGAGCCAGTAAAATGAATTCCTGCCAAATCAGGGCTTGCAAGAACCGGGTCACCGACTTCAGCGCCTGAACCAGGAATAAAATTAATTACTCCCGCCGGTAATCCGGCTTCTTCCCAAAGCTTCATTAAGTGATAAGCAGAATAAACCGCACTAGACGCCGGCTTCCACAATGCAACATTACCGGCAATAACAGGAGCCGTGGGCAAGTTTCCGGCAATCGAAGTAAAGTTAAATGGAGTTACCGCAAAGACAAATCCTTCAAGCGGACGGTATTCTTCGCGGTTCCACATTCCTTTAGGTGAATAGGGCTGCTCACCCATCAATTGTGTTAGATAATAACAGTTGAATCTATAAAAGTCTATCAACTCACAAGCAGAATCAATTTCCGCCTGATAGGCAGTCTTCGATTGTCCGAGCATTGTTGCTGCGTTTACAGTAAAACGCCATGAGCCTGAAAGAAGCTCTGCAGCTTTTAAGAAAACAGACACACGGTGTTCCCACGGCATTTCTGCCCACTTTTTGCGGGCTTCAAGTGCTGCTTCAATTGCCATGTTAACTTCTTTTGCAGAAGCCTTATGATAGACTCCAAGCTTCTTGGAATGGTCATGCGGTGCTCTAATCTCTGCGGTCTTTCCGGTTTTAATTTCCTTACCGCCAATTATTAATGGTATTTCAATTTCTTTTGCTTGAAGCTCTTTTAATTTTTTCTTCAGCGCCTCTTTTTCAGGCGTGCCCGGTGCATACGAAAGTACCGGCTCGTTCACCGGCGCTGGTGTTTTGAAGTATGCGTTCGACATAAAACTTTTCTCCGTTAATTTTTATGGACTAAATATTATTGGCTCAAACTTAATAAAATCCATGTTAAGTTTTCAGGAGCGGGTGAGTAACACAACAGGAGATATGGAACTAATGATATAGAATATACAGAGCAACCTTATACTCTATACCGTATTCCGTTAAACGTTGAAGAGGAAGTGCATTACATCCCCGTCTTGTACAATGTAGTCCTTGCCTTCAACACGAAGTGCCCCGGCAGCCCTGCAAGCCGCTTCCGAGCCATATTTGATGTAATCTTCATAGCTGATAACTTCGGCGCGTATGAATCCTTTTTCAAAATCGGTATGAATTACTCCGGCAGCTTGCGGAGCCTTCCATCCTTTGTGGATTGTCCATGCGCGAACTTCCTTAGGACCGGCTGTAAAGTAGCTGCTTAATCCCAGAGTATGAAAGCCGGTATGAATTATCTTTTCAAGTCCGCTTTCTTTAACACCGTAAGACTCAAGGAACTCTTCTCTTTCATTATCTTCGAGTCCAACCAGTTCTTCTTCAACTTTAGCTGAAATTTTTACAACATCCGAGCCTTTTGACTCACCATATTTCCGAACAGCCTTAACATATTCATTATCCTCTGTTAATCCGTTCTCATCAACGTTGGCACAGTAAATAATTTTTTTTGAAGTCATCAATCTAAGCTCGTTAAAAAGCTCTTGCAATGTTTCTTTATCCTTATCAGGAAAAGACAAAGCGACATTTCCTTCATTCATAAATTTCAAAAGCGCCTCTGCATCTTCAAGAATTAGCTTTGCAACTTTATCTCCCTTAGCAGCTTTCTGAAGCCGGTCTATCTTTTTTTCCAGAGTCTGAATATCTGCTAATATTAATTCAGTTTCAATTACCTCAATATCTCTAAGAGGATTTACGCTGCCGTCCACATGAACAATGTCGCTGTTATCAAAGCATCTGACGACCTCAAGGATTGCATCTGTCTCTCTGATATTTGTAAGAAATTGATTTCCAAGTCCTTCACCTTTGCTTGCACCTTTAACGAGACCTGCAATATCAACAAAATCAACTGTAGAGTTTACAAGCCTTGCCGGATTTACCAGCTTAGCAAGCTTATTTATTCTTTCATCCGGTACGGGCACAATTGCTTTGTTCGGTTCAATCGTGCAAAACGGATAATTCGCCGCCTCTGCATTCTGAGCCTTCGTAAGCGCGTTAAATAAAGTTGATTTACCTACATTAGGCAGCCCGACTATTCCAATACTTAAACCCATCTAAAACTTCTCCAAAGGAATTTATACTATCACAATTTCATTCATTGCTTCCCGAAGCCTATGGACTTCAGCATCCTCAACATATTCATCGAATGACATTCTCTTATCAATCATACCGTATGGTATCAGTTCTATTATTCTATTAGCAATGGTTTGAATAAATTGATGATCATGCGAAACAAATAAAACTGTTCCGTTAAAATTTATTAGCCCGTTGTTAAGAGCGGTAATTGCTTCAAGGTCAAGATGAT
>JAJYIL010000198.1 GCA_021790055.1 Bacteroidota bacterium | reverse complement strand
AAACTTACTTTTAAAAGCTTCTGATTTCTTTTCAATCCATCTTCCATTAAAAAAAGAAACTTTCCACATTATGAATAAAGAAAGATTGAGCATGCTGAAGAAGACGGCAGTTCTAATAAATACTTCCCGCGGCGAAGTAATCGACGAAAAAGAATTGATCAAGTTGTTGAAGCAGAAAAAAATATATTGCGCCGGTTTGGATGTATTTGAAAATGAGCCTGCTGTTAATCCGGATTTGTTAAAATTGAATAATGTTATTGTTCTCCCCCATATCGGTAGCGCAACAGAGGAAGCCAGGACTAATATGGCATTGCTGGCTGCGAAGAATGTTATTTCGGTTCTATTAGGCAATGGAGCCATTACTCCGATTTAATTATTGCGGAAATTAATTTCCTATTATATACCAATAATTTTTTAATATTTTGTAATACAGTTGAAAGTTAGAAACATAATAAGTAGGTTTAATCGAGTAAAATAATTTATTTCCATTTTATGAGAATAGGGATACCAAAAGAAAATATTTTTGAAGAAAAGCGTGTTGCTCTTGCACCTGCGGGAGTTGATGCTTTAATAAGAGCAGGGCACACTGTCTACTTTCAAAGCGGTGCTGGCGAAGGAAGCAGCTTAAGTGATGAAGATTATACGCAAACGGGCGCTACTATAGTCTACAGCAAAGAAGAAGTTTATCACCGTTCGGAACTGGTTGCTAAAGTATCTCCGCTTTCAGATAGCGAGACAGAACTTCTTCAAGAAAATCAAATCCTCTTTTCATTTCTTCATCTTGCGGTAAGCACTAAATCTACTATTGAAAAGCTTCTTCAAAAAAATGTAACCGCAATCGGGTACGAACTGATTGAAAACGAGACCGGGCTGCCGGTTCTACATTCAATGAGCGAGATTGCAGGACAGCTTTCAATCCAGATTGCAGAAAGATATTTGGAAAGCTACGTGAATGGCGGAAGAGGAATTTTGTTAGGAGGAATTACCGGAGTTGCACCTGCCGCCGTAGTTATTCTTGGTGCCGGTGTTGTAGGGATTACTGCAGCGCAAGCCGCATTAGGGCGCGGTGCACAAGTGATAGTTATTGATAAAGATTTAAACCGATTAAGAAAACTTGATTCAACATTCAAACAAAGAGTAACGACAGTGATGGCAAATCCTTATACTATCTCGCGTGGTGTAAAGTTTGCTGATGTTCTTATCGGGGCAGTGTTAATTAGGGGAGAAAAAACTCCTCATCTTGTTTCAGAAGAAATGGTAAAGAAGATGAAAAAAGGCGCCGTGCTGATCGATGTATCCATTGATCAGGGAGGATGCATTGAAACAAGCCATGTTACCACTATTTCGGATCCGATATATGTAATGCACGATGTTATTCACTACTGCGTTCCGAACATGCCGGCGCTCGTGTCTAAGACAGCAAGTTACGGCTTGAACAACGCATCACTCGGATATATAATGAGCATTGCAGAAAATGGGCTTGCAAATGCCCTGCTTGAAGACCATGGACTTTCAAAAGGAGTCTGTACTTACCAGGGCTATTGTTCAAACGAAGCGATCTCAAACGTCTTCAATCTTGAATATAGAAAGTTAAGAATATTCTCTAAAAATTAATTTGTGAATAAAATTTTTTAAACTCCAAAAGAGAAAAGAATAAACCGGAACACTATGGTTGCCATTGACGAAATAAAACCAAAGAACACAATACCATTTAACATTCTGCATGCGTACAATCAAAAAATAGTTACAGCAGATGAAGCCGTTAAGGTAATTAAATCAGGCGATAAGATTCTTGCGCATTCAAATTGCGCTTTCCCTACAGCTTTAATAAATGCACTTGTAAAAAGGAAGAATGAGCTTAAGGAGGTTCAGATTATGCATGCTCTTGCCGTCGGAAATGTTTCCTACATGAAGCCGGAGATGGAAGGGCATTTTAGGCACAACGCATTTTTTATCGGAGGGAACAGCCGTGAGGCAGTAAGCGACGGCAGGGCGGATTTTACGCCGATATTCCTTTATGAAACTCCATTGCTTTTTGCTAATGGATTTATTAATCTTAATGTTGCGCTGATACATGTTTCTCCCCCGGATGAACATGGTTTTTGCAGCTTTGGAGTTGAAGTCGGATTGACAAAGACAGGCGCCGAGAAGGCGAAGATTGTTATTGCCCAGGTGAATAAAAATATGCCCCGTTCGCTTGGCGACAGCTTCATACATATCAATAAAATTCATTATATCGTCGAGGTCGATGAGGAAATTGCAGAACTGCCTCAAGGCGACCGCGATGCGAGTCCTGAAGTTGTTGAGATAAATAAAAGGATTGCATATAATATTTCTGAATTGATTGAGGACGGTTCGACACTTCAGATGGGAATTGGTGCAATACCGGATTTTGTTTTAAAATATCTTGCAGACCGTAAGGCTTTGGGTATTCATTCCGAAATGTTTTCCGACGGTACGATCGATCTTGTTGAAAAAGGCGTTATCACGAATGAGATGAAAACGCTTCACCCGGGTAAAATTGTCGCCGGGTTCGTGCTGGGAACGAAGAAGCTATACAATTTTATCAACAACAATCCGATGATTGAATTCCATAGGCAGGAATATGTAAACGATCCTTTCGTAATTGCGAAAAATTATAAGATGGTTGCTATAAACTCTGCGATTGAAATTGATATTACGGGTCAGGTTTGTTCAGATTCAATCGGGCAAAAATTTTACAGCGGCTTTGGCGGGCAGCTTGATTTTATCCGCGGCGCAAGCCGTTCAAACGGAGGAAAGCCGATTATCGCTCTTCCATCAACAACCAAGGATTCTAAAATATCGAAGATAGTTCCGTTTCTTAAACCGGGCGCCGGAGTGGTAACCACAAGGGGAGATGTTCATTATGTAGTTACGGAGTACGGCAGCGTACAGCTTTTCGGCAAGCCTGTGCGCGAAAGAGTTATTTCACTAATCAACATTGCTCACCCGGATTTCCGCGAATCCCTTTTAAAGTATGCGAGTGAAAACAAATATATCTGATTGAATTTGAGATATGTAAATTATGATTGCAGTAATAGGAGATATTCACGGCTGTTTCTTCACACTAAGTGAGCTTGTAAATAAAATAAAAGAGAAATACCATAAGATTAAAATTTACAGTGTTGGCGATCTTGTTGATAGAGGCAACTTCAGCCTGGAAGTAATTGATTTTATTCAAGAACAAAATATAAGATTTACGCCAGGTAACCATGATTATATGTTCTATTATTATATCCATAATCCTACAAGCGAGATGGGTGAAGCCTGGGTTTACAACGGCTATGAGAAAACATTGGATTCATACAATAACAGATTCAGCAAAATTGAAGAACAACTGGATTTAATCATACATGCATCAGTGATGATAGATTTACCGGATTGCTTTATTTCTCATGCTGGTATTTCAAAGTATTATGAATCTAAACTGCCGAAAAACTTTTTGACGAGCCCTTCAAAGCTTGAGAATATTCTTCGGGAAGATCTTGATAAAACGTGTGGCATACTTTGGACAAGAGGCGAGTTGATGAATATTGGAAAGCTTCAAATAGTCGGTCATACAAGACGCGAAGAGGTAATGTTCGATATGTACAGTAACGTAGTTTACATTGATACTTCGGTTTACAGCGGCAACAAATTAAGCGCGGTAATTATTGACAACAATAAGCTGCTGGAAGTAATTTCCGTAGAAACTAAATTGAAAGATATTGAATAGAATATTTCCTGGAATAAATCTCCGGAATTAAAACTAGTCTGAAATATAATTCTAAGTTTGGTCTTTAATAAGCCGGCAATGATTACATCTTTGCTATCTGCCGCAAAACGAAAAATTCAGCGCTGAATGCGATGATTAAGAAAATAATAGTAAGGATAATTTTTTTAATTCTTTCTCTCTTCCGAATCTCATCCATATTTAAGTAATGATCGTCGCTTCTCCTTTTATAATCTCCACTTTTAATTGACCACTTTTTAAGTTTAGCATTATCTCCCACGTATTTTTCCCGAATAGTTTATAAAATAATTATTTAAAAAGGTTCACTAGCCAAAATTATACCAGATGAATTCTTTTAATTAGATGCAAATTTCGTGATAATTCAAGTTAGATTCAATACAATAGTGGTAAATTTTACTTTGAAGAGAAAAATTTTGCTTATGTCTGAATCGATATAATTCTTAAAGCAAATAGATAAAGCGAATAAGGCTACGATCATTATTGTGAAATTTGATAATTGTCAATTGAAATTTGGAAAGATTTTGTGGGCGCTGAAGGAGTCGAACCTCCGACCCTCTGCTTGTAAGGCAGTCGGATTCCGTATCTTTTGCCTTATTTTGTGTATTTTTGGACTACTCCATACATACTCCATACTGGGATGAAAGGAATGTCAGTATGTATTTAGTAATCAACAACAAATCAAAATTTTACCAGTTAATATATTTTAAGAATGGTAAAAGGACATCCGTCTCAACAGGCACCGCTGATAAGACAGAAGCGGAAAAATTTCTAAAACATTTTAACCCGGAAACAATCGAGATAAAACCTAAAAGGGAGGCTTCAATAAATTTGAATGCGTTTATTAAAGAATATAAAAATTATATAAATGACACCTATTCGATAGCTTATTTAGAAAGGGCTGTTACGCCCTCATTTAATAAGCTAGAAAAATTTCTTCCTAATCTTCCGCTTGACATGATTTCCTCAAGAAATATTGATCAATTCATTTCATCAATTATGTCGTATTCTAAAAGTGCAGCTTCATTATATTATAGAACTTTGAAAGCAGCTTTTAATAAAGCTTCAGCTTGGAACTATATCAAAGAGAATCCATTTAATAAAATTAAAGCACCTAAATTAACGCAGTCCTATCCTGCCTTCCTAACATTTGATGAGCTTCAGGTTATTATCAGTAATACGGAAAGGGATTTTCTTAAGCCGGTCTTTTATACTGCATTCTTTACCGGTATGCGTATTGGTGAATTGTTAAATATGAAATGGAACTGGATTGATCTTCAAAATAATTTTATTATGATAAAATGTGATGAATCCTTTACAACCAAAAATAAAAAAGAAAGATTTGTTCCGATTAATCCGACTCTTAAGAATATTTTATTGAACATTAAGCCTAAAATTTATAGTATCGCTCAGGATGATTTTGTGTTTATAAAATGTATCGGTGTTAAATTAAATGAAAATTTTGTCAGTAAAAGTTTTAAGAAGGCAGTTAGACAATCAGGGCTTAGTAATAAAATTCACTTTCATTCCTTGCGTCATTCGTTCTGTTCAAACTTAGTTCAAAAAGGAGTAAGCTTATACGTTGTTAAAGATTTGGCTGGGCATCAAAATATTAAAACAACACAGATTTATTCCCACTTGCAAAAACAAAATTTGATGGATGCAGTAAATTTATTGTAAACAAAATTGTTGTTTATGTCCGGCATTTCTCAAAATCAATTCAGTAGAAGCACCTAATCTCGAGGTAATTGGTTAACAATTTATCTTTTAATCGACTTTATGTGAAGTAATTGGTAAATCAAGTGACACTATGATAGGAAAAAGTAAGAAAGTTATTCACTTTATTGTATATGGTAATCGCGTGGAGTTAGACTAGAATAGCGTTGATGATGGACAAATTTTGTAATTATTCTATTTTTTGTGTAATTTTTTCAAGGGTAAATTTAAGAACTTTCTATTAATGTGGTTATAATCACTATGACAAAATTGGAAAGATTTCTGGCTTTCGTAGCAGGTATAGTAACTATAGGGGTATCTTTTACAACGTTTTTCTTAATACCGCAACAATATAAAATTTCTGGTTATATTACAGCAATCATAGTTTTTGAAGCCGGTATTTGTTATTTTTCATTTATAGCTGGTAAGAAAAGCTCAAATCAAATTTTACCAAAAGATAATTCTGATGATGACGATTTAATAGCCTTTTTTAATAAGAAAAAAATGCGAAACGAAAATGCTGATATAGTTAGGTTTGGCTTAGCTCTTAGTACACCCATTTGGTTGAGCCACAAATATTTAACTCGAAAATTAATTGGCGAACTTGTTGAAGATGCAGCTAATAGCCCCCAAAATGAAATTGCTATAAT
>JAJYIL010000197.1:4763-6127 GCA_021790055.1 Bacteroidota bacterium | reverse complement strand
TTACACGCGAGTTAGTTTGGTACATCGCCTTATTCGGAATGATAAATATTATTTACGGCGCACTCTGCGCATTGGCTCAAAAAGATTTCAAGAAGATGATTGCTTACTCATCAATCTCTCACATGGGATTGGTTCTTCTCGGAATGGCTTCGCTTAATGCGATGGGAATTACCGGCGCAGTATTCCAAATGTTTAACCACGGAACAATTACTGCAATGCTCTTTTTAATTGTCGGCGTTATATACGACCGCGCTCATACAAGAGGTCTTGATGATTTCGGCGGACTTGCAACTCAGATGCCTATTTATGCGGGCTTCACGACTCTCGCTTTCTTTGCAGCAATCGGTTTGCCGGGATTAAGCGGATTTGTTTCTGAAGCTTTTGTTTTCCTCGGCGCATTCGGATTTGGAAGCATAAGAACTATAACAGTTATTTCAACTCTCGGAATTCTTTTAGGCGCAGGCTACATGCTCTGGGCAATGCAGAGAGTTTTCCTCGGCGGCTTGAAAGAGAAATGGTCGACTCTTAAAGATTTGAGCTTTAGAGAATATGCGATGCTCGTCCCGTTGGCAGTTATAGTAATATTTCTCGGAATTTATCCGGCATCTATGCTTAATTTGATGAACTCTTCAGTTAACGCTATGGCAAAACTGATGTCAGGCGCTCAATCAGTTTATGGTGCGCTGCTTCATTAAGCCAAAGGATTACAAGTAAAAATTTTAATTAGAGAATATAGTAGTGAATACGAACAGCTTAAATTATCTTGTAAATAGTCTCCATTTAATTAAACCGGAACTGGCAATTTCCATCGCACTCGTTCTGCTTGTGGTTGTGGATTTGATTTTCATAAAGAATAAAAAATTCCTTCCCTACGTTTCGCTTGCCGGTTTATTAGCCGCCGGTTATTTCATCATAGACCAGTTCAATACAAACACGTTTGCGTTTGCAACCAATAACAGCGCGGGTATGATGATAGTCGACCCTTTCGGCAATTTCTTTAAGCTGCTGATTGTTTTTGCATCCATAGCTCTCGTTTTCTTTTCTCTTTCTTCAAGCGAAATAAAGAAAAGCTTTGAACGGCACGGCGAATACTACGCTCTTATTTTCGGAATGATACTCGGTATGATGTTCATGGTCTCCGCTTCGGATTTAATTGTAATTTACATTTCGCTTGAGCTTGTTTCTCTTTCTTCATACATCTTAGCTGGAATTACAAAGCAGTCTTTGCGAAACAGCGAAGCTTCTCTTAAATACGTCATCTTCGGCAGCATTTCTTCTGGTATTATGTTGTTCGGCATTTCAATTATGTACGGAATAACCGGAAGCACTAATCTATATGAAATAAATTCTCTCATCCAGGCTCC
>JAJYIL010000197.1:0-4753 GCA_021790055.1 Bacteroidota bacterium | reverse complement strand
GCCGGCGGTGGCCCCCGTCACAAGGAAAGTCCTATCTTGTAGGTCAGTCACTTCGCCGCGGCCTCACCGCGCGCCCCTAATACCCCTAATACCTCCAATACCTTAAAATTCAAAGCTTAACTTTTGTGCTTGCCGGAATTTTAATCTTCGTTGGAATCGGTTACAAAATTTCCGCAGCACCGTTCCACTTCTGGACTCCGGATGTTTATGAAGGCGCGCCGCTTCCTATTACAGCTTATCTTTCAATCGCAAGTAAAGCTGCCGGCTTTGCACTGTTAATCAGATTTATAAAAATTACATTCATGCAGTCAATCGATGCCGAAGGCTTCTGGCATTTACTTGCAATAATCGATTGGAAATCATTCATCGTCATCATTTCAATCTTGACGATGACTCTTGGAAACTTCGCAGCGCTGTGGCAATCAAACATGAAGAGGCTTCTCGCCTACTCCAGTATTGCACATGCCGGATATTTGCTTCTTGGATTGGCGGTAATGTCTAACGAAGGAATTACAGCAATACTAATTTACTTTATCGTTTATGCATTTATGAACCTAGGCGCCTTTTATGTTGTAATGCTTATCGCCAACAAGATTGGAAGCGAAGAGCTTGATGATTACAAAGGTTTAGGATATTCTTCACCGTTCCTCGGCGCTTGTCTCGGAATATTTTTAGTTTCACTAACCGGACTCCCGCCGACGGCAGGCTTTATCGGCAAGCTTTACATCTTCATCGCACTTGTTGATGCTAAGATGATTGTAGTGGCTGTTATAGCACTCCTTAACACTGTCGTTTCACTTTATTATTATATAAAAGTTTTGAAGCATTTGTATCTTGATAAATCTCAGAAAGAAGTTCCGGCGTTTTCGGCTTCTTACGGTTCGATTGTAATGGTGGTGGCTTTGGTTGCGCCGGTGCTGATTTTCGGTGTATACTTTACCCCTATTGTGGATTTAGCGAAACACTCAATAACTCTTTTAGGATTTTGAGACACTGATTACACTGATTTTTTCTTATGACATTTTTAATCAGTGAAATCTGTGTCTAGTAATCCATCCCATCTAAAATCCTGCAGGCATCTCTAACGTAATACAAGCATTTCTTTTTATATAATTCTTTCTCCATAAATGTCCTACTTCCTTCGGGAGTACCAAGATTACATCCCAGCAAATCAGTACAGTTAACGCTTCCGTGTAAGGATTTGAATTTTTCCGTAAGCTCCTGAGCATTTTCATAAGTTATATCTCTGGCGGCATTATCGTCCTTATCTGTTCTGCCGTGCTTTAATCCGATAACCATGTAAGCGCCTGTAACTGCGCCGCATGTTAAAGACTGCCTCGCGCAACCGGCACCGAATCCGCAGGCAATTTTCTTTGCCGCCTTTTCATCCATCCCGTACTTGCTGCTAAATGCTGCCAGCACTGCCTGTGAACAATTGAATCCCCCTTTGAAAATCTCCACGGATTTCTCTTCGCTGGACATAATAATACGATTCCTTTCAAGTTTAATTGACTTAATTATCAAAGCAAAAATTATGCTGGAAGTCCGGTTATTGTTTTATTTAAATATTCGAAACCATATTAACATTTCTTTTTCCAAAAATGAATTTATAGAGTAGTTGAATTATCAGAAATAGTAAAGCAAGGACAGCCAGACATTCCGGCAGAGGTTGCTATTGGCGTTTCTCTTATGATTAATCCGGGTTTTGATAGAATCGCTTCCGCTTAAACTTAACGAGAATAGTGTTCTCATTTGTCTAACTCTTTCAGAGTTATCTTGCTCAAATGAGATGAATCGTTCTTCTTGAGTAAATAATGGAATCTGTTTTGTTTGTTCTGTAATCCAGTTTTCAGTACTATTCCAAAGTATAATGACTTCATCTTTATTATGAGCAGAGCCCATATGTTTGACGACCACACGTTTACGGTTTTCATGTTTTATTATTTGTATGGCAGTACTAACAGAGGCGGTCTTTACTTTACGAATATGATACATCATAGTTTTTTTCTGGGGGGGGGTAAGTCCCTTAGTGCGACAAATTACCTTTTTTCCCTTCATAATTTATTAAACAACAACCACTTAATTTTTAAATATCTTTCAGGGGACAAGTCAGGAGATACAGGTGTGGGATTAACTATAGCAAAAATAATAGTAGGCAGGCATAGAGGCAAAATTTGGCTTAAGTCCGATATCGGGAAAGTCTCAACTCTCTTCTTTTCATTCCCGAAGTAAATATTTCATTAAAAAGCAAAGCGCATATTGCTAAGCATCGCTTTGCGCTATTCCCTATTTCTTATTTGCAGCCAAATAATCTTTTACAAATTCAGCTACCATATCCTTTGTAAATTTTCTCACCCTGGAAATTTTATCCAAAGTAAAAATACCTACACTGGACCTAGACCAGGTAGCAGCGCCAAAATATTTTTCTTTTGGATTACGGCTTAATAAGACGTTCTGTCTGAATTCTACATTTATGCTTACGGCATACCTATCTTTCTCCTTTGCTTTAACTGCACCTATGTTGATATATAGGTAAGGTGCTCCAGAAATATCATGCGAAGCTTTTACAGTTATTACAGTTATTCCTGTAGGTTGAAGCTCGAACCATGTATCGCTTCTTATTTCATCTTCTTTTAATCCGCTCTTATTAAGTATAGAATTGAAGCTCTCGACTACTATCGCAGCCTTATTTATTCCTCTCAGCGATTCTAAAGATTGATTAAGTATCTGGGCGCCGGCATTCGGTAGGGAAAATAAAAATAAAATAAAAAATAATTTAATTTCTAATTTATGATCCATAATTCTTTTTCACATACTTATAAAATGAACTCCGCTAAAATACTTTTACTTTTGCCGAGTTCAAAAAAAGGCTTGCATTTATACGCAAGCCTTTCAATTATCTCTCTAGAAGAAGGATTACAATCAGCTTTTGTTTTATTTCATTACCTTCTTTTTATTCATTTTCATCATGCTGGATTTCTTAGCCATCTTCATCGGCTTTTGGGAAGCCATTTGCTTTTTCATTCCCATCTTTTTAGTGGTCTTTGACCATTTAGTTCCTTTCTTAGTCCACTTATGTGAAGCTTTGGAAGACATCATTTTTGTCTTCTTTGTCTTCATCATTTTAGTGTCCTTTTTATGCATTACCTGTTCCTTCTTCATCGGCTTCTTCTGCTGCATGTTGCCTTTCGCAAAAGAAGTTGAAACGACCAATCCGGTAAAAGTAAATAACAATACTATTACCAGCGATAATCGACGCAGATTCATTTTAGTACTCCTAAATAAGTAAAACAATATGTTTAATTATAAAACAAGCGAACACAAAATTGCCTATTCAAGTTGTAACTTTTTATGTACTGAATCACAGTAGGATTTCTGGCACGTTTAGATCAACTAATTTGCGCCTCTCACTATCCTTTTGTTATTTTAAATTGAAAAATGTTGAATTGTCTGTAATGCCAGGCGATCAAAAAATAAGTTGTTAAATGCAGCCATAGTCCTAAGTTTCTTAACTATCGGATTTAATATTGAACGTTGCGTAGGTTGACTTACTTGTCTTATTGTGTATTAGTTATTTATCAGTTAAAGAAGGAAAAGAATTCTTTGAAAAGGCAACATGTGATAAAGATGCCTGCGGCTGTGGTGTTGAATAAGATAATAATTACATTGACAATCGTCTTATAGCTTGTTAGTTTTTAAGTGAAAGAAATAAATATTAAGGTAAAAAATGAAAGTCAAAGTTCCGGTCCTATTAGCAATGTTCCTTTTTACTTTTTCAATATTATGCTTCCCTATGAAGGATTCTACTAATACAGTAACCAACATAAAGCAAGCCGGTATTTCTGCTGCAATGCTACAGCAAAAAATTTTACTTAATGACAAAGAGACTGACCAAATAAAATCCATACTTACTGAATTCGCCGGGAGTAATAACTTTTCGGAAATTAATTCCCAAAATACCTTGCTTAAAGTTGAGTCGGTTTTGGATCAAAGACAGAAGGCAAAATTCGATATAATAAAAACAGAGTGGTGGAATAATTTTATGAAAGGTATGAATAAAAAGGTGCAGAAATAATTTATAATTTTTCTGCCGGAAAAGTAAAAAGCCTTCAAAAACTGAAGGCTTTTTTGTATTGTTGCGGAGAGGCCGGGATTCCTCAGAATGAGTCCCTTTGGGAGAACCCGGGGTACAGTATTACCCGTACGACGGTTTAGCACCCCGCCGCGGCGGGGTCAGCCATTCATGTACCTATGAGCTGCTTAAATGCATTGCCCCCTTTATAGGACTTAATCTGTAATTCTCTTTTTAGTGCTTCCGATTTAGTGTTAAATGTTTCGTAATAAATTATCTTCCACGGCAAATACTTTTTTGTAGATTTAACACGCCCAAAATTATGTTCAGATAATCTTACCGATAGATTTGAAGAGCTTCCGATATAGTAATGATTGGAATAGTCAGATTTAAGGATGTAAGTATAAAACATAAGTGCGGAGAGGCCGGGATTCGAACCCGGGGTACAGTATTACCCGTACGACGGTTTAGCAAACCGTTGGTTTCAGCCACTCACCCACCTCTCCATGCTGAAAAATTAAAATCCAAAATATGCTGGAGACGGTTTAGCATCCCGCCCTGGCGGGGTCAGCCACTCACCCACCTCTCCATGCTGTAGTATTCATTTAATTTTTTTTGAGCTTACAAAGATAATATATTCAGTCTAAATTTAAAATTCAGAGAAGATTTTTCTTCTTATTT
>JAJYIL010000196.1 GCA_021790055.1 Bacteroidota bacterium | reverse complement strand
GGAATTGATGAAGGTCCTATTGTAATTATGATTGAGAATTTCATGAACAGCTTTGTTTGGAAGTATGAAATGAAAGACCCGGTAATTAAGAAAGGATTGGAAAGATTAGGATTCAAAAAGTTAATAGCACGCTGATGAGACTGATTAAGGAGTAATGGAGTTTTGGAGTCATTCGTATATAAATCTAATAAATTATTGTTTATAAATTGAATATTGAAAATTGAGAGTTAAGAATTGAAAATTAGAACTAATGTTCAATGTTCAACTCTCAATGCTCAATTGTATTACTCCATCATTACGAAATGAAATTTTTATTAGGAAGGATAAATACAATGACTATTGGTAATAGACTTTTGAAAATTATTTTCTTTTTCATCTTGATTAGCATGATGAATAGCAGCTTTGCTCAGGATTCATCGATTGAGAAAAAGGTTGACAGTTTACTTGCAAGAATGACCATGCAGGAAAAGATCGGTCAAATGGTTCGATGGACGGACTTAAACAGCGAGACGGGCAAACTGATAAAAGAAGGCAAATTCGGGACCATGGGAGACATGGGCTGGCGAGTAAGGGACAGTCTTCAAAAGATTGTAGTTGAACAGTCAAGGCTCCATATTCCTTTAGCCTTTGCCGCAGACATTATTCACGGATACCATACAGTGTTCCCTGTGCCGCTTGCGCAATCATGCAGTTGGGATTCCGCGCTTGTTGAAAAGGCTGCAAGGATTGCTGCTCTTGAAGCTGCATCAAACGGACTGAACTGGACATTTGCACCGATGGTAGATATTGCGCGTGACCCAAGGTGGGGAAGAATTGTTGAAGGCGCCGGTGAGGATCCTTTCCTTGGAAGCATTATGGCTGCTGCTAATGTGCGCGGCTATCAGGGTAAAAAGTTGAGCGATGAAGGTTCGATTGCCGCTACCGCAAAACATTATGTTGCCTATGGAGCTGCACAGGCTGGAAGAGATTATAATACTGTAGATATATCAGTAAGGACTTTAAGAGATATTTATCTGCCTCCGTTCCATGCGGCTGTAAATGCAGGCGCCGGATCTATTATGAGCGCTTTTAATGATCTTAATGGAATTCCGGCTTCTGAAAATTATTTTACTCTTACAAAAATTCTTAGAGATGAGTGGCATTTTAAGGGAGTTGTTATCAGCGATTATAATTCCATCGGCGAATTAGTCAATCACGGTGTTGCCGCAAATAAAGAGGATGCTGCTCGGGAAGGAATTACTGCCGGAGTGGATGTCGACCTTGCCGGCGATACAATAACTGGAAATATTTATTCGCCTTATCTTGGAGATCTGGTAAGGAAACATATTATTTCCGAAAAATTAATTGACCGCTCTGTCAGAAGAGTTCTAAGATTGAAATTTAGGCTGGGCTTGTTTGATCATCCATACGTTGATAAAGAATATTTCAGAAAGAATATGCCTTCGCAAAAAGAAAAAAATAAAATAGCAAGGCAGCTTGGCAGAGAATCAATTGTATTATTAAAAAACGAAGGACATCTTCTTCCGCTTAAAAAAAATATTCATTCTATTGCGTTGATCGGTCCGCTTGCAGATGATCAGGCAGATTTACTTGGTCCCTGGGCTCCGAATGGAATTCCGGAAAATGTTGTTACCGTACTCCAGGGAATTAAAGACAAAGTTTCTCCTGAAACTAAAATAAATTATGTAAAAGGATGCGGCATACTTGATACAAGCCGTTCAGGTTTTGATGATGCAATAAAAGCTGCAAAAGAATCCGACGTTGCTATAATGGTTGTAGGTGAATCCCGCGATATGAGCGGCGAGGCTGCAAGCCGCACTAATCTTGATATTCCCGGCATTCAAAATAAACTTATAAAGAAAATTTATGAAGCTAATAAGCATTTGATTATTGTTCTGATGAATGGACGACCTCTGACGATTGATTGGATTTCTAATAATGTCCCTTCAATACTTGAAACGTGGTATTTAGGAAATCAAACCGGCAACGCAATTGCAGATGTTATCTTCGGAGATTACAATCCGTCGGGAAAATTAACTGCAACTTTTCCGCGCGTTGTCGGGCAGATTCCTATTTTTTATAACCACATGAATACCGGCAGACCGCCGTCTCCAACAGATCATTATACTTCTAAATACATTGATTGCCCCGTTACTCCGCTTTATCCATTCGGCTACGGTCTTAGTTATACGGATTTTAAATTCAGTGATATCGCCGTCAATAAAAAGCAAATTGGGATGGATGATTCCGTAATTGTTTCGGTTAATGTTAAGAATACCGGTGATGCTGCAGGAACTGAAGTCGCTGAATTATATATAAGGAAAATGGTTGCAAGTGTAACGCGACCGGTGGAAGAGTTGAAAGGATTCGAAAGAGTTTTCTTAAATCCCGGCGAATCTAAATCAATAAATTTTACACTTAAACCCGAAATGCTCGAATACTATGGTGTCGATATGAAAAAAATAATTGAGCCTGGGTTAATCAAAGTAATGGTTGGAGGCAGCTCGGACGATGTAATATCAACATCATTTGAAATAGTAAAATAAAGTAGTATCTAAATCGGAAGATGAGCCTTTATAGAAGGTCCCATCTTTAAGGCTTTTAATAATGTTAGCGAAATACATCATGCGGAGAGACAGGAATTCTCACAAAGTGATGGCTTTGCCAGAACCCCGGAAGGACTTACATCCTTAACGGTTTTTCGCAAAGCGACCACTATGTGGCAAGACCGCCGCATTCTCAGCCAAAGGCTGATGAGCCTCCGGCTCAAACCACATCGGAAGATGAGCCTTTATAGAAGGTCCCATCTTTAAGGCTTTTTATAATGTATGCATAATACATCTTGCGGAGAGTCAGGGATTCGAACCCCGGAAGGACTTGCATCCTTAACGGTTTTTCGCGAAGCGACCGCTATGCGGCAAGACCGCCGCATTCAAATGATATTATTTTTCTTAAGCCAGTTATAACCATCAATGCTCTTAAAAAATAGTTCCCTTCTGATAGCTTCAGACTTGGTGGTAAAAGATTCAAAATAGTGAAGCTTCCACGGTCTTTTAGATTTAGTATATTTTGATTTGCCTGAGTTATGATAAAGAAGTCTTTTGTCTAAATCGGAAGATGAGCCTTTATAGAAGGTCCCATCTTTAAGGCTTTTTATAATGTATGCATAATACATCTTGCGGAGAGTCAGGGATTCGAACCCCGGAAGGACTTGCATCCTTAACGGTTTTCAAGACCGCCGCATTCAACCGCTCTGCCAACTCTCCGAAAATCATTAGAATTTTTGAGGTGTAAATATATCAATTCTTCACTTATATGACAAAGAATTCTCTCACTACTTCAACTTTTATTGTAATACTTTCTCCCCGAATTGTTAAATTTATATTTGCTAATAAAATATTAATTGAAAAAAGTTTGTAAATGAGCGACTTAGATAGATTCAAATCCTTTGCAAGGCATCTTGCAGATATTAGCGGCAACATAATCTGCGGGTATTTCCGTACCCCGGTGTCAATAGATTCGAAAATTGATTCCTCTCCGGTAACTATTGCAGATAAAAAAGCCGAAGATTTGATGAGAGACGAAATTATGTTTGAGTTTCCCGACCACGGCATAGTAGGCGAAGAATTCGGAGAGCATAATCCCAATGCAGAATATAAATGGATACTGGATCCTATAGATGGAACAAAAAGCTTTATCAGTGGAACGGTTACGTTCGGGACTCTTATTGCGCTTGTAAAGAACGGTGAACCAATCCTCGGTGTTATAAATCAACCTGTTCTTGACGAATTCCTTATCGGAGATAATGAATCTTGCGAATTGAACGGTGTACAAACGCGCGTAAGAAATTTTGAAAGCCTTTCGGATGCTACTCTTCTTACTACAGATCATTTGAATATTAAAAAGTACCAGGATATTAGCAAGTTTGAAACTCTAATGAACAATGTAAAGCTGTACCGCAACTGGGGGGACTGTTACGGCTACTACCTTCTTACAACCGGCTATGCCGATATAATGATAGATCCAATTATGAACATCTGGGATTTGATGGCGCTGATACCGATCGTAAAAGGCGCCGGAGGAATTATTACAGATTATCACGGCGATGATGCTGCCAAAGGAAATAGTATAATTGCGGCGACACCTTATCTGCACCGAAAGGTATTAGAAATTCTTAACAGCTAAAACTTTCCGGCGAAAAAAATAATTACTGTAATCAAGGAGGAAACAACCGCCCACATTTTAGATCTTCTTGTATTAAAGATTAAAATGAGCGCAGCAATCCATGCGGCAAAGAGTAATACCGGCGCGCTTGGAAACAGATCCTGCATAGATGCTGCTCTTGTTCCCCCGATTATACCGAGTTCACATCCTTTTTTTACCGTACTAAAAACCAGAGTGAAAGAGAAAAATGAAATCAAGGTAAAGATGGTATACATTTTAATTCTGGGCTTGTCCCGGAAAATTTCCAAACCGGTTCTAATTGCGAGAAGAATTCCTGCGAAAAGTGTCATATAATAAAATTGGAAAATTTCGGGGGGAACAAATCCAAGAAACTGAAGGCTTGCATTTACGCTTTCGGGTACGCTTACCTTCTTGTCTCCATCATTTAAAATAACTCTGTACTCAATATCGGTTAACGGCTTCTGGTGAGGGATGGCTGCAATAAGTGCGCCGTTGTTATTCTTCAGACGGATATTCTGCCACTTTGCCGAATCTGATTTTACGCGCCATTTAAGAACGCCGGATAAATTCTTTTTATCCGATACAACTAATACCTGGTAATCTCCTTTACCGTGGAATACTTTATCAAACCTAAAGGAAGCTTCGTAACCTTTATCCAGATTTATTGTCCCGTTTATAGGGTATAGAGGTGAAGTAACGCTTTGTATGTAGCCCGCGATAAATGTAATAATTCCGGCAGCTATCCAGAGTATTATAGATTGTTTCATTTTATAAATTGTTAAATTGTTGATAGCAATTTAGCAATAAAACAATTTAGCAAATTGAAAACTCACGAAAGCACTTCTATTTTTCAATAAAGTTTATATTATTGTGATTAAAAACGCCCGGATTAAGTCTAAAATGATTTAGTTTTTTCGGCAAAATTATTTTCTACATGAACAGAGACATTAAAATTTTTGAAACACCCGATAAGCTTGCGCAAAAGCTTTCCGAAGAATTATTCGATGCTGTCGCTCAAAAACCGGGCGACTACTTTATTGCCATCTCCGGAGGCAGTACACCAAACATTCTTTTTAGATACCTTGCCAATGCGCCATTCAAAGAAAAAATAGCGTGGAATAAAATTCATTTCTTTTGGTGCGATGAAAGATGCGTTCCTCCCGGCGACTCGCAAAGTAATTACGGTACCGCAAATCATTATCTTTTCAGTCTTGTTCCGGTACCCGGTGAAAACATACATCGCATACACGGAGAAGTCGAACCGAGAACCGAAGTAATCAGGTATTCAAACGAGATAGAACATACGCTTCAGTTTGACAACAACGACCTGCCGCAGTTTGACCGGGTTCTTCTCGGCATGGGCGAAGACGGGCACACAGCTTCTTTATTCCCCGGAAAGAATTTTCTTTTTTTATATTCTAATATTGCCGGCATCGCGCAACATCCACAGAGCGGACAAAAGAGAATTTCGTTGACAAAAGAAGTCCTGTGTAATGCGATGAGAATTACCTTTATGGTAACCGGCAGAGAAAAAGCAAAAGTACTTTCTGAAATAATTAAAGAACTTCCATCGAGTAAAAGCTATCCTGCCGCAGAGATAAAACCGTCTTACGGCGAAATGGATTGGATGGTTGACAAGGAAGCTGCATTTTATTTATAACATTTTTATCCCAATATTTACGCATTCAATTTATTGCTTTATTTTTGTTCAAGATTATCAAATATGATTGATATGCGAAATGATGCTGAATCCGAAATTATATGAGATAAATACGCGTGTCTGGATAAAAAGATACGGAAAAGGGATTACACTTGCCGACGCCCCGCTCGAATTTTTTGAAAACCTTGCTAATAAAGGAATAAATATTGTCTGGCTCTTAGGTGTTTGGAAAACTTGTGATAGCTTAATAGATGAATGCTGCTTTAATAATGGTTTAATTTCGGATTACTCTAAAGCATTAAAGGATTGGAAGAA
>JAJYIL010000195.1 GCA_021790055.1 Bacteroidota bacterium | reverse complement strand
TTTGGCATGAGAGACAATCTTTGGCATGAGAATAATTATCGCAATTAAAGCCACTATTCCAATCGGAATATTTATAAAGAAATTCCATCTCCATGAAAAATTGTCTGTTAAAAAAGCAGTACAAGGATTTAGAACGGTAGCTATCCATGTGCCTGTATTTAAGGATGGGAAATATGACGGAACACTTGCGTTCCTTTTATCATTCGATAAGGTTGCATTAAACTATATCGATAATATACACATCGGGAAAAGCGGATATGCCTGGGTAATAAGTAAAAAGGCTGTTGAAATAACCTCTCCTAATCCCGCTCATATAGGAGAGAACGTATATTATCTTTATAAAAATTACCATGAGCTAATCTCTATGATTAATGAAATGCTTAAAGGAAAGGCAGGAGTAACAACTTACCATTATAAAGATAGCCTTAGTCGATCCAGAAAAAGTGTCTTAATGCACGCCGTATATGTACCTGTTCGATTTGGAGATACGTTCTGGTCATTAGCAATAGCTACACCGGAGAATGAAATTCTTTCTTCGCTGACAGGGCTTAAGACAAAGCTTTTATTAATTACCATCGGGCTGCTGCTGCTGTATGTTACATCGATATATTTCATTGTTAGGTCGAAGATCATATTGAGAGAACAAAGAAGGAGAGAAAGCGTAATGGAATCTCTCCGTGAAAGCGAATCAAGATACAAAGCATTGTTTGAGCAGAACCCGGCTCCAACATTAATCTACGACAGGCATACGTTAAAAATGCTTGCAGTTAACGGCGCATTTCTACATCACTATGGCTTCTCGGAGGATGAAGTAAAAAACATGCAGTTAACAGATATATATGCCGATGAGCAAAAGGAAAAGATTGCTGAACTGATTCCGAGCCTGCGCGGATACCGCAATGTGGGGGAGTGGGTTCACAAAAAGAAAAGCGGAGCATTAATAAATATTGTCGCCTGCTCGAACGATCTTGAATACAATGGACTGAAGGCACGCATAGCAGTATTAACAGATATTACCGAACAGATAAATGCCGAAGAAAAAATCTTTTTGATAAATGTCGAGCTGGAAAAGCGGGTAGCTGAGAGAACGGCAGAGCTGGCAATTGCAAAAGAGCGGGCTGAATCTGCAGATAGGCTAAAGTCAGCTTTTCTTGCAACAATGTCCCACGAGCTTAGGACGCCGTTAAATTCAATAATAGGATTTACAGGGATACTATTAAAAGGAATGGCAGGCCCGTTAAATGATGAGCAGCGAAAGCAGCTGGGAATGGCGAAAGGAAGCGCACAGCATTTGCTTGAGCTTATTAACGATGTGCTTGACATTTCCAAAATTGAAGCTGATGAGCTTGTTGTTACGCTAGAAGAATTCGATTTTAGAGATATGCTTGAAAAGGTTGTTTCGGCTGTACAGCCGCTTGCTGAGAGAAAAGATTTAAAACTTCAATTAAAAATTTCAGATGAAGTAAAAGAAATTTACAGCGACAAAAGACGTACACACCAGATTTTTATTAACCTTATAAATAACGCGATTAAATTTACCGATAATGGATTTGTAAGCATTGAAAGTGAAGCGATTGACAAAGCCATAGTTACACGCGTGAGCGATTCCGGTATAGGAATTAAAAAAGAAGATATGAGCAAGCTATTTAAACCGTTCAGCCAGATTGGCACCGGGCTATCACGGAACCATGAAGGAACGGGTCTCGGCTTATCAATATGTCAAAAGCTTATAGAAAAGCTAAGCGGGACAATTATGGTTGAAAGCGAGTTCGGGAGAGGCAGCACATTTACCGTCACTCTGCCTATTTAGAAGAATATTTTTTTTATTTAACATAATGTAGGGTGTAAAATGAAGACTACAGTGCTAATAATTGAAGACAACGAGCAGAACATGTATATGCTCAGCTAACTGCTTCAAGGGGAGAGGTATAACGTAGTACAGGCTTACACCGGAACTTGCGGAATTGAGAGTGCAAAAGAATGCAAGCCGGATATAATACTTCTGGATATACAACTGCCAGAGATGGACGGATACACAGTTGCATCAAAATTAAGAGAGATAGAAGATTTAAAATTGACGCCTATCATTGCTGTAACATCTTACGCTATGCCAGGTGATAGAGAAAAGGCGATTGAATCCGGTGCTTCGGGCTATATTGAAAAGCCCATCAATCCTGACACATTTATTACTCAAATGAAATCATTTCTACCAAATAATTTTTAAGCAACGGGAGTAAGCTATGAAAATATTAATAGTCGATGATAAAGAGGAAAACACTTATTTGCTTGAGACTCTAATTAAGGGAAACGGGTTTAATACCATTACTGCAAAAAACGGTGCGGAAGGCTTAAAGCTAGCTTTGAAGGAGAAACCGCAGCTTATCATCTCCGATATATTGATGCCCGTTATGGACGGCTTTACCTTCTGCCGTGAGGTTAAGAAAGATAAATACCTATGCAAAATACCATTCATCTTTTACACGGCTACTTACACCAGCTCAAAGGATGAAGAGTTTGCGCTTAGCCTGGGCGCGGACCGGTTTATACTGAAGCCGCAGGATCCCGATATCTTTATTAAAATAGTTGAGGAATTATTAGAAGATGTTAAAGGGAAAAGAATTCAGCCAAGCGCTTCAGAAATTTTACCTGAGGATATAATATTAGAAAAATATAACTCGGCTCTTATCCGGAAGCTGGAAGATAAAATGACGCAGGCAGAGGAAACAGAAAAGAAGCTGAGAAAAATTAATTCAGAGCTTGAAAGAGTAATCGAAAAGCATAAGCAAACCGAAGCTGCTCTAGGAGAAAGCGAAAGGAAGTACCGGACTTTAGTTTCACAAAGCCCGGATGGTATTTTTATCGTTGACCTGGACGGCAATTTTCTATCGGTTAATGAAACGATGTGCAAGACACTAAATTTTAGCTATAAAGAATTACTTGCAATGAGTATCTGGGATATTGTTCCAATTCAATACAAACAACAGCACCAGGAGAGGTTAAGGAAGATAATAAAGGGTGAAGGTATAAATGAGGCTACGGAATACGAGGTTATAGGGAAAGACGGTCGCCGGCATTCTATAGAGGTAATGTCTGCTCCTTTTTTAAAAGAGAAATTACTTATAGGATATCAAGGAATTGCACGCGATATAACCGGGCGTAAGCAGGCAGAGGAAAAGATAACACTTCTGGCTCATTCAATAAAAAGCATAAGCGAATGCGTTTCTATAACAGACAATAAAGATAATTTCGTTTTTGTAAATGATGCTTTTCTTGAAAAGTACGGTTACACTGAAAAAGAAATAATCGGCAAGAATAGAAGCGTTATTCGACCTCAAGATTCGGAAGACGTAGTTGTATTTAAGAATATCTTACCCGAGACAATAAAAGGCGGCTGGAAGGGCGAGGTAATAAATGTAAAAAAGGACGGTACAAAATTCCCGGTCTACCTTTCAACATCGGTAATTAAAAATGATAATAACGAACCCATAGCATTAATAGGAGTTGCTACCGATATATCCGAAATGAAGAAAGCCGAGAAAGAGTTGATCCAAGCAAAGGAGATTGCAGAAAAATCCGACAGGCTGAAATCGGAATTTCTTATGCAGATATCGCACGAAATTAGAACCCCGATTAGTGTTATCAGCAGCTTTATAAGCGTGTTAAAAGAGGAGATGAACAGCTTAACGAAAGATGAATTATCGGATATTCTGAAAAGTATTGAATCATCCTCGTTAAGAATAATAAGGACAATAGAACTGATAATTAACATGTCCGAGATGCAGATTGGAACTTATAATCCTACATGGGAGAAAATTGATTTAATAAAGGACGTGCTGTTACGCTTGCAGCGCGAGTTTTTACTTGCGGCAAAAAACAGGAACCTGGAATTAATATTTACAATGCAGGTTGAAGATGCATTTATTTATGGCGATAGATACAGCATAAATCAAATATTCGACAACCTCCTGGATAACGCCATAAAGTACACTCAGAAAGGTAAAATAGAAATTCTGGTCACCGGCGATGACGATAAAAGGATTAAAATAGTAGTTGAGGATACCGGCATAGGTATCTCCGATGAATATATGAATAATTTGTTCAAGCCGTTCTTACAGGAAGAACAGGGATATTCAAGAAGATTTGAAGGCAACGGGCTGGGATTAGCATTAGTAAAAAAATACTGTGACTTAAACGGAATCCAGATTTCAGTAGAATCGAAAAAGGAAGTAGGCAGTAAGTTTACACTTACATTCAGTCGCTTTTAATTTATCTTATATTCAAAATGAATAGATGGTTTGGCAAAATTATGAGACGAACATACTTTTTTTACTTTATACTTTACTTGTTAACATGCACAGCATTCGTAAATTCTAAAACTAAATCCAGCACTGCAAAACAGTTAATATTATTTCCACAAAATGGGTCAATTAATGTCAATCCTGATACTCATCTCGAAATAACATTTAAGTCATCCCCTGAAATCGGGCAAACCGGGAAGATAGGGATTTATGATGCATCCGATAATCATCTTGTTGATATGCTTAATATGAGTATTCCAGCCGGTCCGGGTAAAGCTACTCCATCTCCGAAAGCGACATATACACCGGTCCCGTATAAATACGTAAGCGAACATTTTACAAACGCGAATATAAAGCCGGGAACTCCATCCGGTATGGCACTTCCGACATCAAGCAAATACCAGCTTACCATCATAGGCGGGTTTACGGATGGATTTCATTTTTATCCGGTTATTGTTCATGGAAATACAGCTACTATTTATCCGCATAATAATCTTCTTCAGTACGGAAAGGAATATTATGTTGAAATTGATCCCGGTGTGCTTACATTAAAAGATAAAAGCTTTAACGGCATTACAAATAAAAATGAGTGGAGCTTCTCGACCAAGAAAGATCCGCCTCCGGCAAATGATGATAGAATTATTGTCAGCGCGGACGGCACCGGTGATTTTAATACGGTACAGGGCGCAATAGACTTTATACCCGATTATGATCCCAAGCCGGTTACCGTCTTCATTAAAGACGGAACATATGAAGAGGTAGTATATTTCAGAAACAAGACGAATATAATATTAGTTGGCGAAGACAGGGACAAAGTAATCATTCAATATAAAAACGATGAAATATTTAACCCGCACCCGGTAAATATTAAAACCAACGAAGTCCCGGGAACCTTTCCTTCAAGGCGCGCCGCATTCGCTGTAGATCATTGCAGCAAAATAAATCTTGTAAACCTTACTATTAAGAACACCGCATACGGGCAGGCGGAAGGTCTCTTAATCAACGGTGAAAAGATTATAGTTTACAATGTCAGCATTACCGGATCCGGCGATGCTCTTCAATCGAACGGGACGGTATATTACGCCAACTGCCGGATAAATGGATTAGGAGATACAATACTTGGCAGGGGACCGGCTTTTTTTAATAATTGTACACTTACCTCTTACGGTCCGTTTATGTGGATTAGAAACACTTCGTCGAACCACGGCAATGTCTTTGTCAATTGCAAATTCGAGGCGCAGGGAAAAGAAGAAACGGTAATTGCTCGAGCTCCAACCAACGCAGCAACTACTTATCCTTACTGTGAGGCGGTGTTAATTAACTGCAAGCTTAAAGGTATCTCCCCGGTCGGCTGGGGACCAGTAGGCGGCAAAACCTCAAATATACATTACTGGGAATATAACAGTACAAGCTTAAGCAATGGTAAGCCTGTTAATGTCAGTAAGCGACTTCCAGCATCGCGTCAGCTTACGATGAAAAAGGATTCGGCAGTTATCGCAAATTATAAGAAGCCTTCGTATGTACTTGGCGGTTGGAATCCGGATATAGCTCCGCTGGTTAAGTATAAAAAGTAAAAAAGCGCTGCGTCTATATGAATGTAATAATTTTTAAAGCAGGCGGAAGTATTGACAAAGTTAAAAAAATCCATAATTATTAATCGTAAGAATTATTTATCTTTTGATATAAATTAGCAAGTGTAAAAATCTATTATATAAAATTATTTCCCGGTTGTCGTTAAACATCTTCCATTCCGAATTAAGTTCTATCCTGAAAGATATAATGGATTAAGGTTAAAGATTTTGCAAGCTTTGATTCAATGCTTCATGATGAATGTCCACAAGGATAGCTCTAATAATACACGGTTTCAAATTGTTTTAAATTGAATTAACACGGTATAAGGCGATAACCTCTGATTTACTT
>JAJYIL010000194.1 GCA_021790055.1 Bacteroidota bacterium | reverse complement strand
AGCCTGCATTCCCGAAGCAATGCTTCCCATTTCTATTAAGCCTATTGAATTCATTTCCATAATTGCAATTTCCTAAGATTTAATTTGAATGTATTCACCGGTAACCTGTGTTACTGTTCCATCAATTGATGCATGAACATTGGCGCTAAGCTTATCTTTAAGAGCCGACGCAATGATTGATCCTATTAAAACACGGTCGCCGATTTTTACAACCGGCACTGCTGCTTCACCTGCGTGCTGCTTTAAAAGAATTTTTACTTCGCCTGCCTCAGGCTTTACATGATTATACGGCGCCGGCACATCGTAATCCTGCAAGTTTAGTCTTTTAATTAATTGTTTAAGAGGAACTCTTCTGCCTTCTTTCATTGGATGAACTTTCACTGGTTTTGACTGGATAAACTTGACTCCTTCGTTTCGCATTTCTTCCTTTGCCTTATCGCAAGCCTCCTTTGGGTAAAGATCTTCCGGGCAGGCGTATAAGGTACAAAGCCCGCAAGAGCAGCAAAGCTCAGCCATCTGGTTCCACACAGCGGCACCGGTTTTTGTGAAGCCGAGTGAACGCATTACTTTATGCGGCTGAACTTCATAACCAAGTAAGTAACGAGGACAAAACTCCGTGCAGTAGCTACATTGGTCGCAAGCAGACTTTCCTATCCTATACCAGTTTTGCGGCGGTTGATTTTTCCTTTTAACAAGGTAATGATCTTTAGGCAGAACGATTAACCCGGTTGTTGTTTTTGTTACGACTTCATCAAGATTGAATGTAAGGTTTCCCATCATTATGCCGCCGGTAAAAATCCCAAAGTCTTTCACTGAAGCTCCGCCGGCATGCCCAATCAATTCACGGAACGAAATTCCTATCGGGGTAAAAAATGATGACGGCTTTTTTACTGCACCGGTTATACAAAGAAATTTTTCAGTAACCGGAATTCCTGATTCCGCATTGGCAATGTTGTAAAAAGTTTCCACGTTATTTACTACACATCCGACGTCAAGCGGAATACCGGTAGGAGGAATTAACCTTTTTGTTGCAGAATAGACAAGCTCATATTCATCGCCTGAAGGATAAAAGTCTCCAAGCTCCGTCATTTCAATTTTACAGTCCTTTATGATTGATTGGATTGCTTCAACAGCTTTGACGTTTTTTGATTTTACTCCAAAGTATCCTTTTCGGGCATTAGTAGATTGAAGTACTAATTTCATCCCTTTTAAAATATTTTCAGGGAAGTTTATCATCAATTCATAATCTTTATGAATAAGCGGCTCGCACTCTGCACCGTTTGCAATTACAAACTCCGTTTTAGAAGAAGCTTTTATGTGTGTAGGAAAACCAGCCCCGCCCGCGCCAACTACGCCGGCTTCGAATATTTTATCTGCTATCAACTTTCCGCCTGTTTAAGTATTAATTTCTTTAAAGTCTCAATCCACATTGGATGATCGTTCAAACTCTTTACAAGATGAACTTTTTCGCCCCCGTGCTCGACAAATAATTTTTGATATTCAATTCCGATCTCCACATTGGTTTCAAGGCAGTCTGCAACAAATGCCGGACTGAAAACAAGCAGCTTCTTAGCGCCTTCTTTAGCTTTCTGAATTATTATTTTATCGGTAAACGGTTCAAGCCAATCCTTATCAAGCCGCGATTGAAAGCAAACGGTGTAATCATCCTTTTGAAGATTTAATTTCGCCGCCAGCAGACGCGTTGTTGCGTAACAGGCTGCTTTGTAGCAAAACTTGTTATCTTCGTTTATTTCATTCTCGCAGTTATGAGCGCTGCAAGGCTTCCCGTCAAGGTGAACTTTATCTACCTGACGGACAGGCAGTCCATGATAGCTGAAAAGCACATGATCAAAATCCTTTATTTTGAATTGTTTTGCACGCTCGACGAAAGCGTTTATAAAATTATCATCGTCAAAAAATTGCCCGACGAATTTAACCTCAGGTATTACCCACCATTTCGATATTATATTCATCGCCTTTTCAATTACCGAGCCGGTTGTAGCCGAAGCATACTGCGGAAAGAGCGGAACAATAAATAATTTTTGATGCTGCTTCTTCCGCATTTTCTCTAGTACGTCATTCATACTTGGATTTTGATACCGCATGGCAAACTCAACCTCGAAGGAATTTCCTAATGCTGCCTGCAACTTCTCCTTCACGCTTTCTCCGTAAATTAAAAGCGGTGAGCCCTTATCAGTCCAGAGCTGCTGATAAAACTTTGCGGACTTTGGAGCGCGGAACGGTACGATTATTATGTTGATCAGGAATTTTCTTAACAGCCACGGTAAGTCGATAACGCGGGTATCGTTAAGAAACTCAAAAAGATATTTCCTTACATCCGGAACCGAAGGGCTGTCCGGCGTTCCTAAATTTACAATCAATACTCCGGTTTTTGAATTCATGACTTACGCAAATTAAATAACAAAAACTTTTGCAATATCTACAAGAAGCGCCGGCTGATTTATTAAAGCCGTTGTAAACAGCCTGCCGAGCGTTCTTTTATCTTTTGGAACCTTGTTGAATGAATGAGCAATCTTGTTAAACTTATTATCGTCAAAATTGTAGATACCGTTTTTAAGTCTTTCGAAAATTTCGTGGCGCTTGCCAAGCCTGTTATGCCATTCTCTATCATAGGTAAGAATATGCCCAAGCTTGTTCATCTTTACAGCTTCGCCGGCAATTCTTCCCGCAATGCTTCCGCCTATCATTCCGCTTGCAATACCGCCGCCGCTCAAAGGGTTTACCTGCCGTGCCGCGTCTCCGGCAAGCATAATACCCGGAGCGGATATCTTTTCCAAGGTAATTGTGCTCGGCACTCCGCCTGCGATTGAAGTAAGCACCGGAGCCTGAGGATAATTATTGTTCATAAAGTTGTTAAGAAAGGAAAGTGCCGATCTTTTTTTCCCCACCATACCGCTGACTCCTAATCCTATGTTCGCAATATTTTTCCCTTTTGGAAAGACCCAGAAGTATCCGCCGGGCGCATAATTTTCTCCAAAGTAGAAATAAAGAGTGCTATCGTCAACATTAATATTTGAAGCTGTTACTTGCGCGCAGCATTCCATATCTCTGAAATCCGTAAAAGTCTTTAAGCCTGCCCATCTTCCGACTCTCGATTCAACGCCGTCAGCGCCGATTACAATTTTGGCTCTCAATTCCTTTTGTTCTCCGCGGAACTCATACTTAACTCCACATACTTTGCCTTCCTCGATCAGTAATCCGTCAACGTAAGTTCTCGTTAAAATTTCTGCTCCGGCGCTAGCGGCGGTTTTAGCAAGCTCGTAATCGAAGATTCTTCTTTCAAGAACATAGCCTGCATCTTCAAACTCAATAACTGCTTCCGTTCCGTCCGGCGAATTTAAGGAGAACTTAATTATCGTTGCAGTGATCCATTTATTATCCGGTGTAATGAATTCTTCAACCCCTGTTTTGCTTATTGCCTCGCCGCAGCGAACGGGATAGCCGACGTCTCTATCTTTTTCCAGCATTAATACCGATACGCCATGCTCGGCAGCAAAGCGCGCTGCCATCGAGCCGGCAGGTCCTGCACCGACTACAATTATGTCGTAATCATTCTTCATGCCGCCACACCGTTTTTATTAAACTTGATGACTTCAACCGGGCAGCTCCAAACGCACTTGGAACAGTTGGTGCATCGCGCGTCAATTATATTTATCTCCGCTTCTTTCAGCTCGATTGCGTCCTCGGGACAAACGCCGACGCAGCATCCGCAAAAGTCGCATTTGCTTGGGAGTATTTCTATCATCAGTATACCGGTCTTTGCCTGTCTGTGCATATTCTAACTTAATAGGGAAATCAGTCTGCAAAATAAATAATGAGCGGAAGAATTAAAAGATTAGTTCAATTTAGAAGATAAACCGGCTAAATAAGAAAGCTTTTTAATTTTTTAGCCCTGCCGCTATAGACTTCCTCATCTGCTTATAAAGATACTCGATAATATTCTTATATTTTGTTTTAAATTCTTTATTCGTGAGAAAGGGAAGTTGGTTAACAAAATAGAAATAAATTCTCCTCTGCATCCCGCTGCACTTTAGATCGTATGCAATATCATTCAGAACCTTTTCAAATAATTTGCATTCGCGGCTTGAAATTTTTTTAGATGCAAGGTATGTCCTTCGTAATTTTTTTAAGGTTGCTTCAAGCGCTCTGTCTACACATTCTTCAATTTCTATCCGGTTAAAGAAGTAATCTTTTTCATTACCGTTGTTCTCGTCTAAGAATGAAAGGTGTTTTAGCTTTCCTACAAAAGAGTTCAAAGGAATTGCGGGGAAATAGTCGCTGTGTGTCCTAATATACTTAAGAATGTTCTTTATCGCTGTCTGCTTATTATTATAAAAAAGACTTAACGGGAGACATTCAAAATCAATCGGATCTATAGCAACACCGTCTATTCCGGCGCAGTTCTTTTCAACTATGTAAAGATGACCAAGGTAGTCAACTTTCTTGAATTTTTTCTTTTCGATCAGATAGTTAACAGAATCCAGAATTTTACCGAATACCGGATCGGCTTCCCTAAAAAGCAATGTAATATGCTGTTCCACTCTTGCCGCAACAACTTTATTCAAAAAAAACAATGCATCATCGTTGTCCCTAATTTTCGGCTTCCAATTAATGTATGATCCCACAAGCACGTAATGCATGTCGTCTTTGTTTTTAACAAACAACGGTGCAATCGAATCGATAGCAATGTCTTCGTAAGACATATCATAGCCGCCTATTAACCTTTGCACACGTACATAAGAAAGCTTCAAATAGCCTACAGCTATTTTAAAAGCGTACTCAGCAATAAAATTGATTTGTCTCTTATCGGATACTTCCCCCTTTGTATTTATCAAATTTTGAAAATGCTTATACATTCCCTTCTCTTAACACAAAAACGTTCACATCAAGCCTTACACGATGAAAATAGAAACTAATTTTCGGTAACCGGATGTTATCCTAGAAAATATTTACCAAATTTTAGCTATAAGATATTAAATTTTTTATTGAAGCGAATCAGTATAAGTACGTATATAATGAAATTTCCGGATGCGAATAGTTTGCCGCCACAATGATTATTAAAAGCTCTGAACGATTGCGAGCTTTTCTTTTTCAAGCTCCATGCTTGATTTAAGAATGTTGAAATTTTCCTCTTCGGTATTATCAGCCGCCATTAGCCTTTGGTTGTTTTTTATCTTCAAATCGATCTTTGTAATCTTAAATCTCTTTACAGTATCTCTTGCAATTTTTTGGATTATAATATTCTGGGAATCGCCGGGAAGTATCTCTTCCCAATTTTTGCTTATAGGATATTTTTCGAAAGTGAGTTCCCTAATGTATGACTGCAGGCTTTCATCGTGAATTTTTTCGATAAGCGAAGCGGCAATTAACTCTTCGTTATTGTTCACTGCTTCGTACACAACTCCGGCAAGCTTAGAGTGAGCCTCAATTGCAAATTCTTCAATAGGAACCTGGACGGAAATAAATTCGGCGACTTCTTCATTCCCTTCATAAAGAAGCTTAATTAACTCTCTCTCAAGGTTGTAGATTTGCGGAGAAGCTTTTTTTGCCTTCTCAATCGAGGTATCTGATTCTTTCTTTGCAAGATCGCGGTCCCGTGTCCTTTCTTCGGCGGTTATTTGTCTGCCCGCAGATGCCAGGGCTTTCTCAAGCTCCGTCTCTATCATCTTTTCTCTTAGACTGAATTTCTTCGCAATGTCTTTTATAAGCAGGCTTCTTTTTAGCTCATCACCGATTAAGGCTGCAGGCTTTACAAGCTCACGGATAGCTTCCGCCGCTTTGGAGGCATCTTCAAACATGCCTTGCGATTCATAAATTGAAGATTGGTATTCCAGAAAATTTTGAGCTTTCTTAATTATTTCTTCAAACTTCTCCCTGCCGAAATTGTTTACGAACGAATCCGGGTCTCCACCTTGAGGAAGAGAGGCTATTTTTATCTCCAAATCCTTTTTAAGAAGAAGCTCGATGCTTCTCATCGAGGCTTTTATGCCCGCAGTATCGGCATCAAAAAGAAGAACAACGTTTTTCGTATAACGGGAGAGAAGCTGCACCTGCTCTTCGGTAAGCGCCGTCCCGGAAACAGCGACTACATTTTTAATTCCGCTTTGATGGAGCGAAATTAAATCCATGTAGCCCTCAACGAGAATAGCTTTATCGAGCCTGCGGATTTCGTCTTTAGCGTGTGAAAGACCATAAAGAATTCTTCCTTTAACATAAATCAGAGACTCAGGTGAATTTAAATACTTTGCCGAAGTTTCTTTTTTTTCCATAATTCTTC
>JAJYIL010000193.1 GCA_021790055.1 Bacteroidota bacterium | reverse complement strand
ATATTGGAAAACCACTTCAACTTCTTCACCGTAATATTTTATGATAATTTGATATCCTAATTTTCTAATTTATCTTGAAAGTAACGGGAAGAGAGAGCTTAACCTTGACAGGCTGCCCATTATTCTTTCCAGGCGTAAATTTTACCTGCTTAACTCCCGCTACGGCGGCTTCATCGCAGCCTCCGCCAATACCCTTTAAAACTTTAACATCATCTACATTGCCTTTTTCATCAATGTAGACAAGCAAATATACCTTTCCTGAAATGCCTGCGTCCTTTGCAACAGAAGGATAGGCGATATGCTTATATATAGCTGCAAGACCGCCTACCGGTTCCGGCATTACCTGTGCAAAAGCGAGATATGAGTCTGCCTGCGCATTTGCTTTTGAAATAAAAACGAAAAAAATAGAAAAAACAAAAAATGTGTAAATGAATTTTGACATTTTTCTCACTGCTCCGTAAAAACATTTATTGGTCACTTACATTATCGGAATTTGGCTGAAATAGTTAATAGCAGGGTTGTAGAAGATATGAACTTACGTAATTATTCTATCAGCTATATAAGAAATCGTTCAAAATGGAATGGAAAACAGAGATCAGTCCGAAGATTCCTTCGGAGAAGTTGGAGAACGGAGATCATAGATTAGATTCTGATCTACAACCTCTGATCTCTTACATCTTTTGGGGTAACGACTTGTCCGGTTTATATAATTATTGTATTTAAGCTATTGTTAAGCGAGAGAATTAGCAGTCTCAAATATTTTAGTAAATTCTCTCGGCTTTCTTGCTTTCCATGCACCTTTGTGATAGGCATAGCCTGTAATCAGCGGCATTGCAATGGTCGCTTCGGAATAGACCATTTGTTCGAAAGTAGTTTCAACCTTTCCCCAGGAGCTTGCTTCTTTAAGAGTCGAGCTTGAAAGCGCACCATCTCTTACATCGGCAACAGTAATCTGGATAGCATATTTATGCATCGGCGGATTTTCTTTTAAAATATCCGCAGCAACAACAATATCTTGCGTAAAGTTTTTAGGAACACCTCCGCCAACCATAAATATTCCCGTTTCCTTCGAGTTCAGTTTTATTTTTGTTAGTTCAAGAAAGTCTTTTGCAGAATCAACTGAAACATGATTATCCGGGTGACTTGTTTGATGCATGATAAAACCGAATCCGGCTGAGCAATCGGAGAAGGCAGGGACAAAAATCGGAACATTCTTTTTATAAGCAGCATAGATAACAGAGTCATCAACTTTGGGACTGCCGTTTTCATCAAGATATTTACCGAACTCGCGGAGAAGCTCGCGCGAGGAAAACGGCTTTGGCTCAAGGCTGTCAAAAATCTTTGCGGTAGTCTCGTCGCAGATGCGGAGCTCATCTTCGTCAATATAAGTGTCGTATATTCTATCTATATGCAGTTCACGTAATAGGTTGTCATCGCTGAAAGGAGTTCCTAAATAATGCTTATAGCCAAGCGCTTCAAAGAAATCCTGGTCAACCATTAACGCGCCGGTTGAAACAATCGCATCTACCATGTTGTTCATAACCAAATCATATACAACGCGCTTTAAGCCCGCACTGAATAAGCTGCCCGCTAATGTTAAGATTACACCGCAGTCTTTATCGCGAAGCATCTTATCATATATCATTGAAGCGCGACTCAGATCCCTGGCAGAGAATGCCATCTTATCCATAGCATCAACAATCGGAACCACGTTATGCTCTTTTATATCGAAATGCTTTATTGTCTCTTTTAAAAAATCTGCTTTGACCGCCATCATTTACTCCTTAATATATATCATCAAAAAAACATTTTTGCAACTCTTAATATTCCTTGCTTCCAGGGAACACGGTGAGATACTCCGCTCTTATTTCTGAATTCTTCTTTATGTTCGCTGTACCATTTGTAATTTCTTACCAAAGCATCCTTGTTGGAATATTTTGGTTTATAGCCCAAAACTTTCTCAGCTTTTTCAATTGAGACAAACGAGTCTTTCGAGGCTGTTTCATAAACCCACTTGTAAAGCGGTGAAAGCTTAAAAGCTTCTAGAATTCGTAAAGTAAATATGATTGGCTTTTCAGGTAAGCCGACAATCTTTTTACCATAACCTGTATAATCAAGCACCGACTGGTAATCTTCCTTCATGGTCGTGTATTCTTTCGCGCCAATGTTGAAAGTATCGTTTGCTTTATCTTCGTTAACGGTTGCACAAAGATAAATCGCATCGCAAAGGTCCTCTACATCCAGTAGCTGATAACGATTATTTCCGTTGCCTATCATCGGAAATCCTTTACCGTCGTATGCCCAATCAAAGAGCAAATCAAATACGCCGAGCCTTTCCGGACCAACGAAAGATTTGGGTCTGATAATCGAGACGCACATTCCATTCTTTCTGTATTTATTGCATTCTTCTTCGGCAAGAATTTTTGATTTGCCGTAAGGTCCTACTCCGTCAAGCTTGTCACCTTCATATAACGGATGATGATCCGGGATTCCGTAAACGGCGGTTGATGAAATATGAATGAATCTTTTTACTTTATTCTTTTTAGCCGATGCAAGCAGATTTTTTGTACCGTCAATATCGGTAGAATAAATATCTTCCGGTTTATACAACGGAAGCGCAGCTGCAGTATGAATAACTATGTCAATTCCACTAAGTGATTTTTCTACCAGCTCTTTATTTCGAATATCGCCCGTGATAATATTTATTTTATCGTTCATGTCGGGATAATCGAACTTCACAATATCAAACGAATAAACCTCATGTTCCCTCGCCTGTAAATATCTAACAAGGTTAATCCCTAAAAAGCCGGCGCCGCCGGTAATTAAAAATTTCATATCGCCCTTTGAAAGTTCAATAAATATTACGTTTTAAAATTATAAATTTTACCAATGCTGTCAAAGCTTGCAATTAAATAGCCGAAAATTTTCTTAACTATTTATAATATAAACTTTTAGGCTTAAGAAAATTTGATTGAGCATTAAGGGTTGAACATTGAAGATTAATATTCAATGCTCGATATTTAATTCTTAATTATCAACCGTATGTTAATTTAATTAACAGTATAACTCACTCAACATATTCTACCAGCCTGAATCTTCAGGACCGGTTTCCTTCTTAATTGCTTTTCCGCCGCTGTGTATCTGGCACTTCGGAGGAATATTTTTAGCATTCACTATATCGCGAACAACAACCGGGCAGGCACTTGTAGCTACTCTCGTATCTCCCATATCCATTGTAGTTTTGCAGAAAGCGACTGTATCGATACCCGGCGCCATCTGGAAATATTTTAACGGGAGATTTAATTGCTTATATGTATTCTCCATAAACATAGCCCAGATTGGCAGCGCTGCTACAGCGCCTTGTCCATATGAACCGGTAAATTTAATGCGGTGATCATCAAAGCCGACCCAGGCTCCCGCAACCAACTGCGGCGTATATCCGACAAACCATGCATCGGAGAATGCTTGAGTTGTTCCGGTTTTGCCGGCACATGGATACTGGAAGTATCTTCTAACTCCTGCCCCCGTTCCATAATCGACCACGCTTTCCAACATGCTTGTCATAATGGACGCAGTTTGAGGTGAGATGGCTTCCTGGTATTCCGGAACAAATTTAGCGATCGTAATTCCGTTTCTATCTTCAATCTTTAAGATTGATATCGGGTCAACATGAATCCCGTTATTTGCAAAAGTGCCGTAAGCAGAAGTCATCTCAAGCGGCGAAACATCGGAAGTGCCAAGAGCAATGGAAGGAACAGCATCGAGCGGAGATTGTATTCCCATACGGTGGGCATATTTTACAACCTGTGCCGGCGGCGCAATGTTGCTTATGGTTAATCTTCCGGCAATAACGTTAATTGAATGCGCCAATGCCTGACGGAGCGTCATGTAGCCGCCGTAGTCGTTTTCAAAATTATCCGGCGACCAGCCGTTATAATTGAATTTTTGATCGAGAAGAGTGTAAGCCGGGAAATAACCGTTGTCAATTGCTACCGTGTAAGTAAACGGCTTGAAAGCAGAGCCCGCTTGACGTCTAATCCCGACAACATGGTTCAATCCTCTTCCGAAGCTCATGTTCTCTCCGCCGACCATTGCCCTTATTTGCCCGTTGGTTGGGTCGATAACGACAAATCCAACCTGGATTGTTGTAGCAGCTTTCTTTACCGAATCAACAAACGATGGATCATATTTTAAATAATTATACACTTGTGCCTTTGCAGAAACGGATTTTGCCAGGTTATACTGATGGCTATCTCTTATAGCCCTATCCAGTATGCTCGCTAAAAGCGCCTTGTGCCTATTCCAGATCCAATCTTTATCAAATAATTTTTGAAAGTCTTGCAGATGCTTTTTGGCAGCTTGATTAGCTATTTTCTGCATTCTTAAATCCAGGGAAGTATAGATATTTAATCCATCGCGGTAAAGATCATACCCATACTTATCAGCCATCGCAACCATCTGCTGGCGGACATATTCGATAAAATACGGCGCAATGGTCTTGTAGTCTGCAAGCTTCTGTGAAGTAACGTCTATCGGATCGGTCTTTAGCTTTTCATAAGCATCCTTAGAAAGCATATGGTTTACAACCATATTATGTAAGACAAGGTTTCTTCTTGCCAAGGCATGATGCGGATGTCTAATAGGATCATAATAAGACGGAGCTCTCAACAAAGCTACGAACAGCGCACATTCCGGCAGCGTCAGTTCCTTTCCCTTCTTATCAAAATAAATTCTTGCCGCAGATTCGATGCCGTACGCCCCTCTTCCGAAATTTGAAACATTTAGATATAGCTGGAGTATTTCCTTCTTGGTAAAGGTTTTTTCTATCTGTACTGCCGTAATCCACTCACGAATTTTTCTTATAATAGTTTGAAAGAAGTTTTCATCTCTTACTTTGAAATGATAAAGATTTTTTGCAAGCTGCTGTGTAATCGTACTTGCGCCTTCGTGATGGAATAGAAAAACGTCTTTTATTATCGCCTTGATAACCCGCGGGATATCGACTCCCCAGTGGGAATAGAAATCTCTATCCTCGGTAGAGATAAGGGCTTCAGTCATGTATGAAGGTAAGCTGTCAATGTTCGTTTCAATTCTATTTTGAATTGAAATGGTGCCGATAAGCTCGCCGTTGATGTCGTATACTTTACTTGCAAGCTGCGGTCTCGGATTTTCTAATTGTTCAAGCGACGGCAGCCCGCTTAAAATATACCAGCCAAATCCTATGATAAACAGCAGCACAATTCCGCTAATAATTAAAATTCTTTTCCATCTATTCGTGTTGGAGGTTTTTCCCTTTGCACGCGCAGCAGCATCGCTAAAATATTTATTGAATTCAAAATTCTGATTTTTTCTCTTCGCCATCTTATTTTTATTCCTGCCCGATTCCGGCTTGGTTTACCGGCATACCGGACAAATCAACTATTTCAAATGCGTCGTTTTTAAATACACCATAGCATGGCTCATCAAGCCATGCCCCGAGATTAATATAATAGCCATTCCTATACTTAAGATAAAGCCTCTTGTGAAGATGCCCGAACAATACGTAATCAAAGCCCTCGTTAATTTTTAATTTAGCTGTATCAAACAGACCGTCTTCCTTTCCATAGTCTTTCTTTGTCGTATAGCCTCGGCTTCTCCGGCTTGTTTTGCTTGCAAGCCCTATCCCAATATCCGGGTGAAGCCATGAATAAAAGAATTGTACGGTCTTATTCCTTAGAACTTTTTTCAGGATGTTGTATCCAACATCGTTCTTGACGAGACCGTCTCCATGCCCGATAAAAAATCTTTTGCCGTTAAGTGTAATATCAATTGGTTCTTCGTGCATAACTGCGCCTATCTCGCTTTGGAAAAAATCGCGGTGCATAAAATCGTGGTTGCCGATAAAATAATGGATCCTAACATTCTTTTCGGATAAATCTTGCAGTGCAGTTAGTGTTCTAAAAAAGCCCTTCTGATATACTCTTCTATATTCAAACCAATAATCAAATAGATCGCCTACAATAAAAAGCTCACTGCAACTGCCCTGCGCGAAATTTAAGAACTTAACCAAAGTAAGCTCTTTATTCTTTTCGATTTGTTTCGACTGAAGCCCGAGATGGACATCGGAAATAAATAGATAAGTTTCGCTCAAAATGACATGAAGTTTATTATAAAAAATTATCGGCGTTCAAAATATAAGAATAATTTTTTATTCGGCACTATTCTTTTCCGGTTGTATTTTTGCAAGCAGCCAGTTGCCAGGATCAAGAGTAATTCCGTCCGGCTTTTTGCCGAAGCTAATTTCCAAAAGCTTTTGACGGCTGTCTATT
>JAJYIL010000192.1 GCA_021790055.1 Bacteroidota bacterium | reverse complement strand
AAACTTTACCGATCTAAATGTAGTCTACAATCCGCAAGAAAAAATAGCAGCAAGCAATGCCGGCTTCAGATTTAGAACAAACTTTAGCGGCTACGATTATGCTTTAGTCGGCGGCTACTTCGATAAAAGAATAATTGCTGGCGGTGACTTTGCCGGAAGTATTTTTGACGCCGGTCTTCGCGGCGAAGGAATTATTTCAATGGATAAAAACAATCTTAAAAATAATTTTGTCAGGCTTGTCTTTGGTATGGATAACCAGTTCAGTCCCAAAATATATGGGCTTATCGAATATCAATTTAACGGAGAAGGCAGTCTTGATAAATATAACTACAATCTCTTAGGACTATATAACGGGAGTATCATAAATCTTAGTCAAAATTATGTTGTCATCAGCGGAAGCTATCTATTAAATTCGTTAATTACTTTTACGCTTGCAGAAAACGCAAATTTGAATGACGGCAGCGGCTATCTTTTGCTTTCAGGTAATTATTCATTTAGCGATAATGGAACTTTAACGCTCGGCATTTTCCAATCTTACGGCAGCTTTTTAAGCGAGTATTGGTATTATCCGAAAGCTTACTATTTGCAGGGGCAATTATTTTTTTAACTGCATCATCCGAACAAACAGGAAACAGCTAATTCAACTATCTGGCGTATCCAATTGCAATGTTATGCTCTAATATGCCAACCGATCTCAGTCCTCTGTCAAATTCTTCCATAGTTTTTTTGTGCATTATTCACTTCGCTTTGTGCAGTAAAATATACATTTTTTAGCTCTAATTACTTAAAAATAAGCAAAAAATGAATGTCTACTCTGGCATAAAGCTTGTTTCTTTTTTATATAGAAAAGTTGAGGTGTAAAATGAAACGAATAGTAATTTTTTATATGATATTGATCCTTGGGATAGCTTTTTCATCGAGCTTTGCACAGGATTATGGTGATAATTATAATGGTGATGGAAATTATAATGATAACGGCGGAAATGTTTCAGTAGCTTTTTATTCCGCACTCGCACCGTATGGAACATGGATCCAGTTAGATAATGGCTTAACTGTTTGGCGTCCTTTAAATATGCGGTACGGTTGGCTGCCGTACAGGTATGGAAGCTGGGTATGGACAGACGACGGCTGGTACTGGAATTCTTATGAGCCTTTTGGATACATAGTATATCATTACGGCAGATGGTATTATGATAATTATTACGGATGGATCTGGGTACCTGATAACCAGTGGGCGCCAGCCTGGGTTCAATGGAGATATGACAACGACTATATCGGCTGGGCGCCATTGCCGCCTTACGCATCATTCTCTGTTGGCTTTGGAATCAATTTCTCTTTTAATTACGTAACGCCTTATTCATATTGGCACTTTGTTGGATACAGATATTTTTGCGATCCTCATCCTTATGATCATTTTATTTCCGATAGATACAAATACAGGATTTATTCCGATTCACGGTTCAGAACTAATTACGGATACTCAGACGGTCGTGTAATTAACCGAGGTGTAAATGTGGATTACATTAGGCAGAGAAGCGGCGGAAGAATAGTTGAAAGCAGGATCGAAAGAGTTAACAGCCCTCGCAATCTTACCGATACCGGTGGTAGAAATAACGGAGTTGTTAGAGCTTTTATTCCTCAGCGAAATGAATTGATAAGAACTGTCGGTAGAGATGCTAACATTCGAAGGGGTCTTAGATCATCAACGCTTGATGCATCGAGAATTGAATTGTTCAGAAGTCCTGCCGGTAGAAATGTAACTCCGGGTCAGCCTGCTGCCCGACCGGAAAATAGGAATTCAAATCCTTGGCAGCTTCGTGATAATAAACCTGATAACAGGATTATAAATCCAAGGCAGCCGCAGAATGTTCGTCCGGAAAATAGAAATTCAAATCCGTGGCGTCCAAACAATTTACGACCGGAAAACAGGAATCAAAATCCTCAGCAGTATAACAGACCGGAAAATAGGAATTCAAATCCTTGGAATGCAAGAAATTACGCGCCTCAGCAAAGGAATGCAAATCCGCAGCAGAGAGTTGTAAGACCGGAAGTAAGAAGAGAAGCTCCGGCGCCTCAACCTAGAAGAGAAAATAATAATCAGAATAGAGGCAGCGAAAGAAAAGTTGAAAGAGGCAGATAAATATATTTCTCTCCCCAAAGGAAGCGGCATTTGTTTTATTACAGTGCCGCTTTCGTTTTTTTAAGATCAATTCCTTTGAGAAAAATATTTTGAAATTGCAGCCGCTATAAATTGAATTTGTTCCTTTGTTAAGTCGGGGTAGCTTGGAAGGTTTATTCCGTGCCAGCCTAAGTATTCTGCAACCCTAAGCTTCTGAAACTTTTGTGAAAACATCGGCATTGTATGCGCAGGAAAAAAAGTCGGGCGGGTTTCAATTCCTTCCGCTTTCATAAAGTTTCTAATTTCTTCCCTTACTTGCGGAGATTCAACAAGTATCGAATACATCCAGTATGAATGGAAGACTTTCCCGTATTCACCGTGAGGTTTAACAGGCAAGTTTTTCAAAGCTTCATTATACCATTCTGCTACCTGTCTCTTCTTCACAATTTTTTCTTCCGCGTTTTCAAGCTGGGCAAGACCGATTGCCGCGCAGATGTTTGTCATGCGATAATTAAATCCGATTGTGTCATGCCAGTATTCTCTGTATTTAGCCAGCCCGTGCATCTTTAAATGATAAGCCCTGTCGTATAAAGTCTCATCGTTGGTTACAATCATTCCGCCTTCGCCGGTTGTAATTGTTTTATTTCCATAGAAGCTGAAAGTAGAGAGATCGCCGAAAGTTCCGACATGCTTGTCTTTATAAGTTGAACCGAATGCCTCGGCACAATCTTCAATTAGAAAAAGATTATGCTCCTTTGCAATTTTTACAAGCTCATCCATTTCGCAAGGATGACCATAAAGATGAACAGCCATAATAGCTTTAGTCCTGGGCGTAATTTTCTTTTTAACATCTTTCGGATCAACTTGCCAGGTATCTTCGAGCGAATCGACGAATACCGGTGAAGCTCCGGTTATTGAAATTGCGCTCACGGAAGCGATGTAGGTAAAAGAGGGAACAATTACTTCATCTCCCGGACCAATTCCAAGCGTAACTAATGCCAGATGAAGTGCAACGGTTCCATTGCTTACCGCAGTTGCATGTTCAACACCGACGAATTTCCTAAACTCATTTTCAAACTTGGAAATAAATTCTCCTCTTGATGATATCCAGTTCGTATCAAGACATTCGTTTACATATTTCTTTTCGTTCCCGTCGAGGGATGGTTGGTATATTGGAATTTTGTATGCCATGGTTTCTTTTTCTAAATAATCATAAAAATCTAATGGAGAAATTTAAGTAAATAGTATGAAATATAAAGAAGCATTTTTGCATGGCAGTCATGACAGCATGTTAATAACCGGTTAAACTTATTGACCTGCAATCATTCTTCGCCGCGACGAACATGCTCTCATGCATCCATTCACTCATGCTTTTTGTTCTTTGCAAATGCATTAGTAAGTTTTAGAATTTTTTCAAGGTCAATCATCTGTATGCATTCCAGGTTATACGGACAAACTTTCTTCCAGCACGGCGAGCACCAAAGTGCTTCAGGTATTAGCTTTTCGCCGCGGTTGTAAAGTTCTACTTCTGCAGAACAGGAAAGTCCGAACCACGCAATAACATATTTCTTCAATCCTATTGCCATGTGCATACCGAAAGAATCACCGGTAATAACAACATCGCAGATATTCATAAAGCAAGCGCCTCTGCGAAGCCCCATTGTTGTCGGCGTATTTAAAATTTTCCTTCGTTCTTCTTCGTTAAATGAATTATAAATTTGTTCATTGCGTTCGGTATCTTCTTTTCCTCCTAATAGAACAACCTGCAGCTTTTCATTTTTCAGCATTTCGGAAATCAATTTGACGTGCTGTTCTATTGTCATTTTTTTATTTGGGAAAAGAGTTGAGCAGCCGGTATTAAATCCCACATAAGATTTATCCGTATTAAATTTGATTTCTTTTTTATATGAAGAAACAAATTCCTTCTCCTCATCAGTTAATCCGAAGACATAAGGGTCGCGCTTATATTCAAGCTCAAAAACCTCATGGATGATATCGACTCCGCTCCGTGTATTCTCCTTAAATTTCTTTTGGTCGTTATTCCCTAAAAGATAACTGTACATTGCGCCTTTGTTTGCCGGGATAATCTTTCCGTCATCGTTAAGAAGGAAGCCGAGTTTCTTTTTAGCGTTTGCTTCATTTGCAAAAGCGCAAGCATAATCCGATTTGTCTGCGTTCATCAAGTAGTCATATTTTATCTGACGTACAATCATTCGCTGCTCATCAGTCCAGGTAAAAATTTTATCGATGAACGGATTGTTGAATAAAATTTTATCTGCACCGGGCATGGTTATCCAATGGATAGTGCTGACCGGAAATTTTCTTTTAATTGCGTAAAGAATTGGAGTATTGTCAAGGACATTGCCGAGCGCATCAAGCGAGATTATTAAAATCTTAACTCCGGTTTTAGTTTCGTCATTCTCGTGCCGGCATCCTTCCTCCAGGCAGTTCTCATAAGAGAAGCACGGTTTATAACCGTTAAAGTTTTTACACTTCGGAATTTTTAATTCTGAAAATTTCATTCTGTTACCTTCTCAGTTGCAATTTTTCTGTTGTATACTGTTTTAATGCTTGTAATAACTTCTTCAATCCCAAGAGCGTTCTCTATTCCGCAAGTATTCTGGTCGGCGCTGCAAAACTTCTTGCAGTTCTCATCTGTAACTTCAAGGTTAATGCAATTTTTGTTGATCATTCCCTGGTGAACTGCACAGCTCATTGCACGGTGGCAATGTATTACAATTACACTTTTACCGAGTGCATCGGCAATATGCATTGGTCCGGTCGAAGGTCCGGTGAAGATATCGAACTCGCCGATTACTTTTATAAAATCTCTAAGACTCTCAAATGATTTGGAAATATCTACGATACTCCTCGGTGCAATCTTTAAAGCTTCATTAACAAACTCCTCGCTCATTTCTTTTGAAGTAAGAAGTATTTTCAAGCCTGGAATTGAAACTTCGCTTATGATTGTCCTGATAAGATCAAGATATTTCTTTTCACTCCAGTTCGGTGCGGAGCCGAGCGAACCGGAGTGGATTGCAAGCTTAAAATCATTTTCACTTACATTGAATTTCTGCAGAAAGCGTTTTGCCTCATTCTTTTCTTCTTCTGTAAGAAATATTTCCAGCTCAATATTGTTTGTCTTAACCCCGATCTTTCTTGCAAGGTCCATGCAGAAATCTGCTTCATGCCTTAACGGGGTATAATTATTCCTGGAAACGCTTTTCATGAAAGTAATAACTTCGTAAAGCTTATGTCCTACTCCAATCCTGTTTTTTATGCCAGCCAAAAACATCTGGTAAGCAGCCCGCTCGGTCGGAAGCATCATCAGCCCATGAGTAAAATTAAATTTCCTGATTTCTTTAACAACTTTCCAGAAATTCTCTTTGTGAAGATCATCAATAATCATTGCATCGAGATGAGGATTATTCAGCATAATACTGCTGGTATGAGGCTGCGTTAAAGTAGCTATAAACGCATCAGGGAATGCCTTCCGCAGCTCCCGTATCATCGGGGTTATAAATACTACATCGCCGACTCTGTCGGTCCGTACCAATAAGATTCTTTTCATCAAAAACGGTTTTAAGAAAATGATTTCAAAAATAACAATTCTATTCTAAATTACATGATGAACTACGGAAGAAATTAAGCTCATCCAGCTTTTTAAAAATCCTATGTTTATTTTTGCAAAAGAATTTTTGTGGTGAAGAAAATGAAATTATCCGGAAATACTATGCTTATAACCGGCGGGGGAACCGGGATTGGATTAGCTCTTGCAGAATCTTTTCTGAATGAAGGTAATGAGGTAATTATCTGCGGTAGACGCGAAGAAATGCTGACTGATGCTAAAAAGAAATTTCCTAAGCTGCATACAAAGGTCTGCGATGTCTCTAAAGACAAAGAAAGAGAAGAGCTATTTAACTGGATCAATTCGGATTTCAGAGATTTAAATGTCCTGGTTAATAACGCAGGTATTCAGCGTGAGCTAAATTTCCAAAAAGGAAATGAAATTATTGAAACAGCAATCAATGAGATTAGGATTAATTTGGAGAGTCCGGTTGTACTTTCTGCAATGTTCGTCCCGCTATTATCCGGCAAGGTGAACAGCGCTATTATAAACGTTTCATCGGGCTTGGCGTTTGTTCCAATAGCTGGAATGCCTATTTACTGCGCTTCCAAAGCGGCTCTGCA
>JAJYIL010000191.1 GCA_021790055.1 Bacteroidota bacterium | reverse complement strand
GGCTTTTCCCGCTAGATCCTTATGTTGAAAAACCAGTTGGACTGATGGAAGTGGTGCCCGGTGATAATGTGAAGCCTGTAATTTGGGAATCGTATAATAAAATAGTTAGAAGGGAATACGAGCGTTTTAATGGATTTGAATTTATAGAAAGGTTCGCCTTCTATGAAAGAGCAAAGAAAGCTTATGCCGTAATTGCTACCAGTGAATCTGCTTTATATGCAAATGTTATTTTGAAAAAGGGAATAGTCGTTTAACATTTAACAAACCATTTCCGGGAAAAATTATGGCTCCAATACATCTTAGTATTTTCGACTGGTTAATAATGCTTATCTATTTCGGCTTTGTCGTGTGGATGGGTTTTTATTTAAAAAAATTCACGAGAACCGATGAAGATTTTTTTCTTGCAGGAAGAAGAAACAGCATGTGGGTTTGCGGAATTGCTTTCATGTCCGCGAACATGGGTTCGATGGAAGTAATCGGGTATGCTGGTCAAAGTGTAAAGTATGGTCTTTATGCTGCGCATTTTTATTTAATCGGAGCTGTTCCAGCAATGTTGTTTCTCGGCGTCTTTATGATGCCGTTTTATTATCATAGCAAAATCAAATCTATCCCGGGTTATTTAAAAGCCCGCTTTAATGAGAGCACCAGGGTTTTTAATGCAGGAATGTTTGTTGTGAATATGATTCTTGTTTCCGGCATTGCTTTATATCTGCAGGCATTAATCTTTCATACATTTTTAGGATGGAACTGGGATTTGAGCATTTGGCTGTCGGCAGTTTTTGTTGCACTCTATGTCACTTTAAGCGGACTGCTATCGGCAATGTTTACTGAAATACTTCAGTTCTTTTTAATATGGGCTGGAATTTTGATTCTACCGATTTTAGGATTGACCGATATAGGCGGTCCCGCTGCATTTGCGGCTCATCTTACAGAAGGATTTAGAACGCTTTGGTCAACGTCCGGCAGTCCGGATAGCAATCCAATGTATATTACATGGGGAGGCTTAGTGCTGGGACTCGGCTTTGCAATTGCATTCGGTTATTGGACAACAGACTTCCTAATTATTCAACGCGCTTTCTCCGCAAAGGATTTGCGCTCTGCAAGGATGACTCCGATTATAGGCTCTTACTTTAAGCTGCTTCTTGGTGCCGTGGTTGTCGGAACAGGAATGATAGCCCTTGTTCTGCTCAAAGAGCCTTCGAGCGGATTTAAATTGTTAGTCGAAAATGGAAAAACAAATTATGATTCTGTTCTGCCGTTATTAATACGGCGATATTTTAATACAGGCTTAATGGGCGTAGGCGTTACCTCGATGGTTGCAATGTTTATGGCAGGCATGGCAGGCAATATGAGCTCGTTTAATGCTGTGTGGACTTACGATATTTATCATCCCGTAATAAACAAGAATGCAACTCCGCAAAAGCTTTTGCATGTTGGAAGAGCCGCAACCATTGCGGGAATTATATTAAGTATTGCCGCGGCTTACATAGCGCGGAGTATGCCATCGGTAATAGATTATCTGCAGGCAATCAGTTCGATGTTCCTGGCGCCTTCGGTTGCAATAATTATTCTCGGGATGTTTTGGAAATTCATCACACCCAAAGGAGGATTATGGGGAATGCTTATCGGAACTCTTGCAGCAGTTTTATTATTTGTTGCACAGGAAGTAAAAATAATTTCCGTAAGCTTTGTTATCCCGGATTTTAGCGGACCTGGTTCCCAGACGTTTATGGCTGCAAATTTCTGGCGCGCCGTTTGGGCATGGTTAATTTCAAGCGGAACTGCCGTTATCGTCAGCTTCTTTACAAAAAACAAAAGCGACGATGAATTGAGAGGCTACGTACGGAGTCTAGTGGATAAGAACAAAGTTGAAGAGCCAAAGGTAGCACTTTATAAGACGCCGGAATTCTGGGGTGCGGTAACTTTCATAATTTTCATCATCATTAATATAATTCTTTGGTAGGTGTGAAAATGCAAACAGAAAAAAAGATGAGAAATATCTGGTTCTTCGTCGGATGGATTTTGCTCTTAATCGGTTTGGTAGAATTAAGCGCCGGAGTTTATAATTTGTATTTTCCTTCAGACGCCGATATCAAACTCATAAACTTACACGCAAATATATGGTGGGGAGTAATAATCATTATTGCTGGAATTGTTTACTTAATAAAAAATTGGAACAAGCACATCGATGTCTAAAAACAAATTATTCAGAACCGGTTTATTATCAATTTCAATATTAGTTATTGTAACGGCGAATATATTTGCTCAGAGTGATTCATTAATGAAGCTGTGGTACAATCATCCTGCACAGCAGTGGGTTGAAGCATTGCCTATAGGAAACGGCAGATTGGGCGCCATGATATACGGCGACCCGTACAAAGAAAAAATTCAGCTTAACGAGAATACAATATGGGCTGGGAGTCCTAATCGTAATGATAATCCGAATGCGTTAAAAGCACTGCCAGAGGTTAGAAAATTAATCTTCGAAGGCAAGTACAAGGAAGCTCAGGACCTTGTTAATGAAAAATTTATCAGTAAGACGTCGGAGGGTTGTCCTTATGAAACTGCCGGCGATCTGAATCTCTATTTTCCCGGTCATCAAAATTATTCTAACTATTACCGGGAGCTCGATATTAAAAAGGCAGTAGAATCTACCCGTTATAAAGTCGACGGAGTAAATTTTCAAAGCACTGCGTTCGCTTCATTTCCCGATCAAGTAATTATAGTAAGATATACTGCGGACAAGCCAGGCTCTATTAACTTTTATGCAACAATGGATAGACCATCCAACGTTGATATTTTTAACTTAGGTAATAACGAATTAATAATGAAGGGAGTAACAAGTAATTATGATTCCGTAAAAGGCGAAGTAAAATTTCAGGTCCAAGTTAAGATACTTACCTACGGCGGATCTGTATCTGCTTCGGATACTTCTCTGCATATAGCTAATGCAGATACAGCAACTATCTATATTTCAATTGCTACCAATTATAAGAACTATCATGATATAAGTGCGAGCGCCGGAGAAAGAGCAGCCGAATATTTGTATAATGCTGCAAATAAAAATTATGGACAAGAATTAAGCGATATCATTGCAGACTATCAAAAGTATTTTGACCGAGTCAGTATTAATCTTGGAGTAACCGATTCAGTAAAGAATCCTACCGATGTGCGCATAAAGCAATTTCATAAAGACGATGATCCCCAATTAACGGCTTTGTATTTTCAATTTGGTCGTTACCTTTTAATCTCATCATCGCAACCAGGCGGGCAGCCGGCAAACCTGCAGGGAATTTGGAACAACCAGATGTTTCCTCCCTGGGGAAGTAAATATACCGTCAACATTAATTTAGAAATGAATTATTGGCTTTCGGAAATTACTAATCTAAGTGAACTGGATGAGCCTCTCATCCAATTGACAAAGGATCTTTCTGTTACCGGAAGAAAAACTGCGGAAGATATGTACGGCGCGAAGGGATGGGTGCTTCACCACAATACCGATATCTGGCGTATAAACGGACCCATCGACGGCTCGTTCTGGGGAATGTGGCCTATGGGCGGTGCATGGCTTTGTCAGCATCTTTGGGATAAGTATGAATTCAACGGAGACGAAGAATATTTAAAGTCTGTTTACCCCGTAATGAAAAGCGCAGTTGAATTTTATCTAAGCTTTCTCATAAAATATCCGGGTCACGATTGGCTGGTTGTGTGTCCGTCTGTTTCCCCGGAGAATGCGCCGTCTATTCGTCCTGATGTTTCAATTTCTGCTGGTACTACGATGGATAATCAACTGCTGTTCGATCTTTTTACTAAGACGATAAGAGCGGCAAAAATTTTGAATGTTGATAAAGACTTAATTCCCAAAATTGAATATGCTCTAAAAAGATTACCTCCATTGCAGATTGGAAAATATGGTCAACTACAGGAATGGATTCAAGACCTGGATAGTCCAAAAGACCATAACAGGCATGTCTCGCATCTTTACGGAGTGTATCCATCTAACCAGATTTCTCCGTTTCATACGCCAGAGTTATTTGATGCAGCCCGTACTTCTTTAATTTTCCGCGGCGATGAATCAACCGGCTGGTCGATGGCGTGGAAGATAAATTTGTGGGCTCGATTCTTAGACGGCAATCATGCATATAAGCTAATCAAAGATCAGATTAAGCTTGTACCGGGCTTGAACTATAAACATATTAATTTTGGTGAAGGCGGAGGCACTTATCCGAATATGTTCGATGCTCATCCTCCTTTCCAGATAGATGGTAACTTTGGCTATACCGCAGGTGTTGCCGAAATGCTTTTGCAAAGTGATGATGGTGCAGTCTTTATACTGCCTGCTCTGCCAGATGCATGGAAGAACGGGAGCGTTAAAGGTTTGCTTGCGCGCGGCGGATTTGAAATAAAAGATATGGAATGGAAAGATGGAAAAATTTCACGACTGAAAATTAAGTCCAACCTTGGCGGCAACTTGCGTATTCGTTCTTACACACCTTTGAAGGCTGAAGGGACTGAAAAGCTTGTGCAGGCAGCCGGACCAAATCCAAACTCCTTTTACCGGATACCAAATATAAAGAAGCCGCTGATTTCACCGAAGGCTAAGCTGCATGAAGTTCAAATTAGGAAGACATACTTATATGATTTTAGTACCCGGAAAGGGAAGAGTTATTCATTTGAAATTATAGCTAAATAGTTCAACATTGAATCTTCTCTATTGCCTTTTAGAAATATATTCTTTATTATTGAAACGGTTCAATTACGATTTAACCTTTTTAATTGAAAAATTTGTTAATCAAACCAGGGAATTACATTTCCAATAAACAAAAAAATACGGAACTACTATGAAAAGAACCATTACTTCATTCAAAATGGACAGTCGAATTCAGGAAATATTAAGTGTAATCTTTTTTGCTTTCATTTGTTTTCATACTTCATTTGCGCAAGACGCAAAGCTCAAGCTGAATAACCTCGGATATTTTGAAACCAGGGGGCTGGATGTCTTGGTTTTCAGCAACCAATATAACGGTTATTTCTTTGATGAAAAGACCGCCGGCATCGAACTTATACATTACGGCGTAAGAACAGCTACAAACGGGGCTATAAGGCTAAGATGTACACCGGAACAGTGGGATCTGGTCCCAATGATGACGGATAGAAAAGTCGACAAGCAGAATAACAGTATTGAGGTAGATCTTCAATATAAGCAATACAATTTTAATTCGAAGGTCGTAGTTACAGCAAAGGATCAGGGAGTATTGATTGATGTATTTCTTGATAAGCCGTTACCGAAAAAGCTGGAAGGTCATGCAGGTTTCAATCTTGAATTTTTACCTTCGGCATATTTTGGAAAGACGTATCTAATGGATGGAAGTCCACGAATATTTCCAAAATATCCTGCCGGACCGATGGAAGTAAAGCCAAGGAAGGATGGAATTCCTCAATTATTCGGACTCTCTACTTTTGATGATAGAGGCAAAGATGTTTATGTTGATCCGCTTCCAATGGCTACGGGCAAAACAATTGTTCTTGCACCTGAAGATTCCATACAGCGGGTTGAGATCGAATCTAGGGAAGGCAATCTGATGCTGTACGACGGACGCAACGTTGCACAGAACGGTTGGTTTGTTGTCCGAAGTCTTATTCCTCCGAATAAAACCGGGAAGGTGGTTGAATGGTATCTGACGGCAAGTACAATTAATAATTGGATTCGTAAGCCGGTCATTGGCTTTTCTCAAGTAGGTTACTACCCTACTCAGGAAAAGGTTGCAGTGATAGAGCTTGATAAGAATGACACGCCGGAAAAAACAGCTACCCTTTATAAGGTTATGCCAGATGGAAGCTTTAAAGAAGAGTATACAGGCGATGTAAAATTATGGGGATCTTTTCTTCGTTATAATTATGCAAGGTTTGATTTTTCTTCTGTTAAAGACAGCGGGCTTTATGTTATTCAATACGGCAATGAAAGAACCGACGCTTTCCCCATCGATAAGCATGTTTATGATAATGTGTGGCATCAAACCCTGGATGTATTTATGCCGGTGCAGATGGATCATGTTTTCGTAAAAGATGCATACAGGGTTTGGCATGGAGTGCCGTATTTAGATGATGCACGCCAAGCTCCCCCTAATTTACAATTGATGGATAATAAAAGAATGGGACCGGTTACAGGCACACGCTATAAACCCGGAGAACATATCCCGGGATTAAATGTAGGCGGCTGGTTCGATGCAGGTGACTTTGATGTCGAAGAAGCTTCGCAGTGCGAAACGATATCTTCTCTGGCTGATACCTGGCTGCAGTTTAAACCGAAATTAGAT
>JAJYIL010000190.1 GCA_021790055.1 Bacteroidota bacterium | reverse complement strand
TCTTAAGCTCATTCTTACTTAATGCATCGAGAACAGGATTCGCAATTTTGGTCAATACTGAAATGAAAAATTTGCGTTCATTCTTACCCTGAGAATTAAACTCATCTTTACCTGATGTCTTATTTGTCAAAACTTGTGAATTGAGATTTACGTTCACGAAAACGCAAAGAGAAAAAATTATAAGGCTGTAGAACTGGTTTCTATTCATATTATTCTTTCATCAGATTCTTCTTTATAAAATTTTTTTTAACTTTAGTTGTCTATCAATCTAAATTAAAATGATTCTTGTTTCCTTTAAGTTGATATCTCTTCCCGTTCCAGATAAAGATACCCGAAATATTTTTCGGCAGATCAACGTTGATTGACCATTTACCTTTCTTTAAAATATAGCTGACTGCTATTTTTCCATCCGGATGAGGAATTTCTCCGCTAGCATTTTTCAGTGCGCCGAGATGAGGTTCTATTATTACTTTGCCGAAACCCGGAGCGTAACTGTCGATTCCAAGTACAGTCCTAAAAAATTCAACATTAGGACTCGCTCCCCAGGCGTGGCAGTCCGATCTTGTATGCTGTAAGTCGGAGTATTCTGCAAATGTAGTCATTCCAAATTTAAAATTCTCTTTCCACACACCAAGCCAATTAAGATAATCATCACCAAGCCCTGCTTTAACAAGCGCTCGGTTAACATAGTATTTGAAATAAATGGTTGCCTGTGTAAGTGTTGTATCGGAGAGAATTTTCTTGCCAAGTAAAAGCGCTTGCCTGCCTGAGACAACTCCGGTAAGAATAGCAAGCGCATTTGCGTGCTGCGAAAATGATTCCTTATCCGGTGTGTCTGCAAATTCCATCCTGCTGCCATCCCAGTATTTTTTTTGAATTGTCTTTTTTAATTGGAAAATTCTTTCTTCATACAAATGGGCATAAGCTTTCATACCAAGTCTATTTTCCATTTGAGAGGCAAGCTCGTACGCCCACAATAATTGCAAATCTAAAATCGAAGAATGTCCGTCTTTTCCAATTGGTGCAACGCCGTGGTTCCAGCCATTTGCATTAACCCAATCCGAAAAATTCCAATAAGGCAAATCCATTAAAGAACCATCTTTCTGCTGGTACCTGTGGAAGAAATAAAGTACCTGCCGTTCACCTGGAAGTTTACTTTTAACTAACTCACTATCGGGCGTATACATCCAGTAATCATGAAGCATCCCTATCCACCACAAAGAAAAAGGAGGAATGAATTGCTCGACTGCGCTTGGATAGCGGCTCTGCGTAAGTCCGGCAGCAATCCTTGAATCATCAAGAAGGTCTATTGCATTTCTTGCAAGACGGTAATCTCCGCTGTCAAAATAAGAAACGAGAGCCTGGATTCTTGTATCGCCGGCGTATTGAAGCTGCTCATAGAAAGGACAGTCCATGTAAGTTTCAAAAGCACAAAGCTGTGCAGTGCGCCAGCCTATCTGTAATATATTACTCAAAGTCGAATCCGGGCTCTCAAACTTTGCATTAAACTTGAAAGGGTAGCCTGTGTACGTTCCATAAATATCTTTGATTGTTAAAGGTTCTTTTCTCGTATGAACTTCAATCTGAATGTATCTGTAAGCTCTCCACCAAAGTGAGGTGAAAGTTTGGTTGATCTCTCCATTTGATATTAAGCTGTCTTCCAGCCCGATAAATACTTTTCCTTTAATATCATTCCGGTTGGTCTTATAATAAATAACTCTTGAGCTTCCGTTTTCCTTTTCTTCAGAGTACAAAGCTTCGGCATATTTAATTGAAATACCTGAGCCCTTCCCGCCGCTGAATTCAATGGTAGGATAGGCATCGGTAAGATATTTCTGATCGAGTAACAATGTCGTATGTGTGTTTGCCGGAATGTTCAATGGAGATTTACCAATTAAAAAATCATTAGGTAAATTGATTCCTTTCGCCTCTCTTACTTCAAGATTTTTTTCTTCCCTCAATTCCATTTGAGGAATTGGTGAAGGCACAAGCATCCAGCCGGAATCAAAAGTAAAAACTCCTTTCGGATTGCCGTGGGAAATCTCGGCTGCATTCAGCCATGATGTATCATCGTAGTGTTTATTCTTCCATCCTCTTTTGTGAAGATTCATATCGACCAACTCTCCCGAACTTGCAGCATAATAACCGATCACTCTTGGTTTAATCTGGCGGTATGCATTGTCACTTACACATTTCCATGAACTGTTTGTATTTACTTCATCTTCTACGCTTGAGTTTCCTTGAAGAATAAATCCGGTGCGGTAAGAAATCTGCGCAAGCGGTTTCATGCTGCCGTCGTTCCAAACAATTGCGGCGATAACATTCTTGCCCGAAGATAAGTAACGAGCAATATCAACAGTCTCATATCTCCAGTGAAGAATATCGCCGCGAGCAGGTCCAAGTGATGCAAGCTTTCCGTTTACAAACAATTTGTAACGGTTGTCTGCGGAAACATTTATTATAAATGAAGAAGGTAACTTCTTTAAATTAAAATCCTTTCTGAAAAGATAAACACCGTATGCATTATCCGGCTCGCCAGGAACTTCAATCCAGTAAGCACGCCACTGATGATTTTGCAGAGAGTCTGGGTCTGACGTTCCCGGCTTAAGCTGGATACTAGCCGAAAATACAAATACGAGGATTAGTATTAATCTTTTCATCATAAAATTTTTCGTAAATCGTTTGAACTATTGTAAAGCGCAAAGGGCATAGCGTGCTGTTACCTATGCGCTATGCTCTCTGCACTATGCGCCTAAATCTCCGGCGGCAGCTTCACTTTCTTTGTAATTATTTTTAACGAAGCTTGTCTTAAGCCCTTGGATTCTGCAATAAGATTAATATCGCCAGATTTTTTTGTTGATTGAATAACAACAAGACACAAACCGTTAAATGCCTTCCGTTCGGGGGATTGAAATGAAGAAAGATCACGCGGGTTACCGTTGTCTACGCCGATAATTTTCCCTTCGCCTTCAATTTTAAATTGAACCAAATTGTCTGCAGATGGGACTACATTTCCATCCGCGTCTACAATTTCGACCTTAACCATTGAAACATCTCTTTCATCTGCATTTATAGTATCGCGGTCCGGTATCAATTTTATTCCAGCAGGTTTACCTGTTGTTTTTACTTCTTCGGTACATACAATTTTGCCGTCAATTTTTCCGATAGCCTTTAATACACCCGGTTCATACGGTACATCCCATTCCAAGTGAAGATCCGCCGTTGTCGGATTTACCACAGGCTTTGCGTATTTATTCCAGGCACCGGAATGCCCCTGCCTTGGAAATTCAATTCGCTTTTCACCGTAAGATTTTCCGTTGAGGAATAATTCGACTTCATTACAGTTAGTATAACAAAGCACCGGGATAATCTGACCTTCCCTTCCTTTCCAATTCCAATGAGGGAAAATATGCAGCATTGGTTTCTTTATCCATTGGCTTTGATAAAAGTAATATCCGTCCTTCTTAAATCCGCAAAGATCAAGCACACCGGAAAAGAAGTTTTTAAAAGGCCAAAATGATTCGCCTAAATAATCAACGCCTGTCCACATAAAATCCCCAATTACATAATCATGTATATCCACAAACTTCCAGAGCTGTTCGGGATCAATCATTCTAAAATTATAGCTCGGATTAATTGATGAGGAATCATTGCCGAGCAAATACTCTCCGCGGAAACCGCCATTGTTTGACTCGCTTTCAGTTCCGATCATTTTCCAATTTGGATGATCATGATGGTCAATGCTGTAATATAATTCTCTTCTCTTATGCCAGCGGTCTACATAATTATAGCCGACTATATCCAGCTCATTCAAGAAAGAAAGCTTTGTTGCACCGCCGTCGGCAGCAATGTCATCGCATGCAGTGGTAACCGGTCTTGTAGGATCTAAACGATGGCAAATGTCAATCAAAGCTCGTAATGTTTTCACTCCTTTATTTGTTTTCTGATCGGGTACTTCGTTGCCTGCACTCCAAAGGACAATTGACGGATGATTTCTATCCCGCATAAGTATTGAGGTTAGATCCTGCTTTCCGTATTTATCAAAATAAATATGATAGCCGTATTTTCTTTTGCCGGCTTCCCATTCATCAAAAGCCTCGTCCATAACAAGGAACCCCATCTTATCGCAAAGATCAAGAAACTCCTGAGCGGGAGGATTGTGTGCAGTACGGATTGCATTGCATCCCATCGCCTTTAATTTTTTTAATCGATATTTCCATACGGCAATGGGAACAGCGGCGCCTACACAGCCTCCGTTCTCGTGAAGACAAACTCCGTTCATCTTCACATGCTTACCGTTTAGTAAGAAGCCTTTGTTGACGTCATACACAATTTTTCTGATTCCAATTGTTGTGCTTGCATTATCGACTTCGTTTTTATCTACATCAATAGTTTGCCGCAGCTTATATAATGAAGGTGAATCAACTGACCATAGCGCAGGCGAATCAACTTTTAGCTTTTGATTAAGCCGTATTGATTTTCCCGGCATTAAAGAAAAAGGAATTTTATTCTCCGAGACTTGATTGCCGTTCTCATCAATTAAAACAGAATGAAGTATTCCTTTCTTTAATGTTCTATATTCATTCTTGATTTTTGTTTTGACTTTTACTATTGCATAATTTCCTGATACCTCCGGGGTAGTAACATAAACGCCCCAATGAGCAAAATGAAGAGGCTTAAGTTTTACGAGCCAAACATTTCTGTAAATTCCGGAACCGGTATACCAGCGTGAGTTTGGCTGAAGTGAGTTGTCGACCCTGACCGAAGCAATATTTTCTCCCGGTTTAAGGAAAGGTGTAATGCTATAATAAAAGCTTGTGTAACCGTACGGATGATGTCCAAGATGATGTCCGTTTATCCATACATCGCTGTTCATATAAACGCCGTCGAACTCAATCCAGATTATTTTGTCCAGATCATTTTTTGAAATTTTAAAATGCTTTCTGTACCACCCGATTCCCGTAGGAAGATAAGCGCCGTTGCCGCCCGCAGGTGCGTCTTTACTAAACTTACCTTCGATACTCCAGTCGTGAGGAAGATTTACTATCCGCCAGCCGCTGTCATCAAAAGAAGTTTTCTCAGCATCATTTATATCGCCGAGTTTAAATTTCCAGTGGAAATCCATCAGCAAACGTTGACGCCCTTGCGCAAAGATGTTAATGCCTGGAGAAACATTAGCAAGATAGATGAACAAGAAAAGAGCAAAAAATCTTATTTTACTTTTCATATAAAATTCCTTTTTTAAATGGCATTCATCCTAAAGGTAACCCTTACGGGATTTTTATTAAGCATGATTTTAAATTACAATTACGAAATTTGTCGCCTGATTTTTTAACATAAAGCCATCTCTCTCGAAAAAAGTACTTCATAAACCGGTGTTCGTTATTCGATGTTCAAGAACCAGATTGAATAACAAGCATTGATTAACGTTTTATGAAGCTCGAAGTCTTTTTAATCATCTTTCATGACGGAGGTTATTTCATAAATTCCATCTTCTTAGTAACAAAAAATTCTTTTCCCATCCTATCGGTTGCTGCCAGCCGGTAAAAGTAAATCCCGCTGGCAAAGCGGTCCATATCAATGCTTACCTGATGCGTCCCTGCAACCAAAGTTTGAAGATGCTTTTCAATTATCATCTGACCGAGCGAATTAAAGATTTGAAGCCGCACACTGCTTTCGTGCGGCAGATTAAAATCAATAGTCGTGCTTGGATTGAATGGATTTGGATAATTTTGACTGACAGAATATTCTTTTGGAAGATTATTTCTCTCAGCAGTTACTCCGGTAATTTGAGAGGGAGTAACAAACCAACGTATCTCTGAATAAGCACCGGAGCCGCTGTCATTCGAAGCGATAACACGCCAATAGTATTTGGTATTCGTTGCAAGAATGTTAGGCGGAAATGGATAAGTTTTCGGTTCAACTATATAATTCTTGATATCCATTACAGTATCGGTAATCCCCAACCTATCGATAGCAGCATTTGAAAATGTGCTGTCCATTGAAATCATTACTTCATAGTTTGAAGCATTTTCAACGGAATTCCATACAAGCAAAGAATCGTTAACTCCTAGTGTATCGCCGGAAGAAGGATAATCCAATCTTGCGCGTCCTGGTGTGCCTGCAGTGTAGACGCTTCCATCCGTCATTCCGATTAAGGTTACGACTGAGTATGCCGGGACATCATAAACGCTGTCCAAAGGGAAAGAAGGATACTTTCTCAAATCGTCTCCTTTAGAGTTGCTCGTAACAAACGGAGTAAAATATTTGATTGACTTTGTTGAATCTAAACCGGATAATGAAAGATTAATCTTCTGATCCGTTGT
>JAJYIL010000189.1 GCA_021790055.1 Bacteroidota bacterium | reverse complement strand
GCAATAATTGGCGGATTGCCTTTTGCATAGGCAACAATGCAAGCTTTAATAGTATAAAAAACCCTTATCCTATTCTCAATATTATGCTCAAGGTTAGCTGCCAGCGGGTTAACAAAACCGTATGCAGTCAATACGCCTAGAAAGGTACCGACTAATGCTGCGGCAACGTGCTCGCCTACAACCTGTGCGCCTTTATCGATAGAAGCCATCGTAACAATTATTCCCAGTACTGCCGCAACTATTCCCAGCCCGGGTAGTGAATCGCCTACTCTTGAGAGTGTAGACGGAATAGGCTTCGACTCAATCTCATAAGTCTCAATTTCCGTGTCTATCAAATCTTCAAGCTCGTGGGGCGGCACTCCGCCGGAGAGCATTACCTTCATAGTGTCGGCAAAAAAATTCCGCATGGTTTCATTCTCTACAAACTTTTTATTCTGCGAGAGGATATCGCTTTCAAGCGGGTTCTCTATGTGCTTTTCGATTGCTAGCAAGCCGTCTCTCTGGGCTAAAAGGAACAGCTCGTTAAACGATTTTAATAAAACCAGGTAATCTTGCTTTACAAAGTGGTTCGGCTTTAACGCCCTCGGAATTTCGGCGGCTATCTTTTTAACCAATGAAAGCGGCGAAGCAATTAATATACTGCCGATTGCCGCTCCGCCGATAATCATTATTTCCGACCATTGCAAGAGAAGTACTAAATTTCCACCTGCAAATAAAAAGCCGGCAACTACCGCTAATATTACTACACCTATTCCAATTAAAACAAACATATTATTTTTCTATTTCAGGAATCGAATCCTTTATTTCATTTATAATTTTAAAAACCTGGCTGCACATATTTTTAATTTGTTCCCAGTTTATACTTGTACCTCCAAGCTGGTCTTCAATTATTCCACTGATAACCGTTAATTGAGGATAACCTATAGAGCCCCCGGCGCCTTTGAATTCATGAACTATAAATCTTAACGAATCTTTATCGTTATGCTCAAGCGCCTCTATGATTGTTTCTTTCTTTACCTGGTAGCTTTTTAAGAACAACCCGACAAGCTTTCTCTTAATTTCCTCCGTCTCCGAGCTTGAAAACGTCTTGGCTTTTTTTGCCTTTTGTAAGAAGCCAGGACCAAGAAGCTCGGTTACATTCTTTATAATAATTTCTTTTTGAAGCGGCTTCGACATTACCCTGTCGGCGCCGGCTTCAATTGAGGCTAAAACGTTGGTCCGGTTTGTGTTTCCGCTAATTACAATTACCGGTATTTTCTTAACCTCCTCTATCATCTTAATTACCTGTAGCATCCTAACTCCATCCAGGTTCGGCATCATTAAATCGAGGAATATAATTGAAGGCTTATGCTCCTGAACCTTCTGTATGCCTTCAAGACCGTCGGTACATGTAATTACCTCAAAATTATAATCGCTGAAAAAGTTCTTCAGCGAATACCTAATAATATCCGAATCGTCTACAACGAGTATCTTTATTTTATTTTCATTGCTCATTTGAAAATTTCCTGATTTGACGTGCGTTTAGCTTTGAAGCTTCGGCAGGCTTTTGTACGCTAAGCTTTGAGGCTTCGATAGTTACTTGCTTTACCTTCTCATAAATTTCACTTCTAAATATCTCAACTTCCGGCGGAGCGATTATTCCCAGCTTAACCTGTCCTTCGGAAATTGAAAGAATTTTGATTGAAATGCGCGAGCCAATATTAATTTCTTCGTCTAATTTTCTTGTTAAGATCAGCATGGTTCATCCTTCTTTCTGATCTACGAACAAGTTATATCTTATCAGGTACTTATCCGCATCGAGTATTTTCTGGTAGCCGCTCTTAACAGTTTGGTTTATATAAACCGGAGCTTTCATGTTGACTGTAATCTTGCGGATGTCGGAATTCATTGTTACAATTCCGAATGCTTCGCTGCTTTCTTCCTGCGGAAAGGTATCGTCGATCAGTCTTAAGCCGACCAAGGGAAAGGCTATTTCCAGATCTTCAATCGAACACAGCCAGTAAAAAAGCTCGTCATCAACCTTAATAAGAAGGTAATCCCTCAAATTTTCGAAGCCGAATATCCCGGAGTCGAACTTAATAATTATATTCGGATCAAACTCTATTTCGCCAAACTGACGCATATTTATTTTCATAGCTCTTACTTTTTAATTATTACTAAATCAACTCTTCTGTTTAACGCTCTGCCTTCCGGAGTATCGTTTGAGGCAATCGGCTTATATTCCGAGTATCCTACAATCGAAACTTTTTCCGGATTAAGCCCTTCCGTCTTAATTAGATCGTATGCAGTATTCAACGCTCTTGCGACCGATAAATGCCAGTTTGACGGAAAGCTTGACGTGTTTATCGGAACGTCGTCCGTATGCCCTTCAACTCTAATATCATTAGGCAGTTCCTTTAACAGTGTAGCCAGCCTGTGAAGAACAATCTTCGAGCTGGCGGTTAAGTCCGCGTTTCCGGATGAAAACAAAACATCATCAAGAATATGGATAGTAACGCCCCGCTTGTTCTCTTCAAGCCTAATTGAATTGTTGTAATGATATTTTTCAATCAGCCTGTTCAGTTCGGTTTTCAAATACCCTTCCGGGTCCGGCAACGGCGATGAACCGGTGGTTTTAATGTCTACGACTTTTCCTTTATTCCCGAAAACGTCTCCCATTGCACTTATCATTTTCTGGTACTTGTTAACGTCAATTTTCGAGATGGCGTATAAAATAATGAACAAGCCGAGCAGCAGTGTAATCAAGTCCGCATATGTAATCAGGTAACGGTCTTTTTCTCCTGTCTCTATAAAAGGATTTTCCTCGGCATCTAAGAGGTCATCAACTTTAATTGTTCTCTTTGCGGAAGCAGGCTTATCAGCCTTGCTTTCACTATCGAGGGAATCTCGCCGCTCTGCAGAGCTAAAATACCCTCCAAAGAAATCTCCATCATGTGCTTTTCTTCTAAGTGGCACTTCTTTAGTTTGTCGCCTATTGGTAGCCATAAAATATTGGCGCTGAACACGCCCCACAAAGTTGCAATAAAAGCCGAAGCTATATTTTTAATTAATGAATTCGGATCGCCGCCCGCGTTTGCAAGCGTCATTATTAAGCCCATAACCGTGCCGATTATTCCCATCGTCGGCGCATAGCCGCCCATCTTGCTGAAAATAAAAATATTTGAGTAATGCCTTTCCTGCATTGCCTTAATTTCCAGTGCGGCAAGATTTTGGACAGAATCTGCGTCGGTGCCGTCTATTACGTATCTTAAAAGCTTCTTCGGGAAAAGATACTCAAGGTTATCAACCTTCTTCTCGATCGATAACAGTCCTTCTTTTCTTGATATTATCGAAAAATCCACGAGATTATTTATAAGTGATTTAAGATTATATTTTCTAGGAAAGTAAGCCAGCATAATCAACCTGAAAATATTTTTAAACCTGTCGAAGCCGAAGCCGATAATAATAGCCGCAAAGGTGCCTCCGAATACGACGATTAAAGGGGGCACCAGGAAAAGCCTTTCGAAAGCGCCGCCTTCCATAAAAAAGGCGCCGAAAATTGAAAAGACTCCTAGCAGCAGCCCGCCAATTGTCGATATTTTCCTGCTCATAAATAATTCAACAATGATTGAGTTGAAACCATCCCCGCCATTTTATAGATCATCTGTAAAAGAGTCTCCTGGTTTTGAAGATCCATAATTGATTGGGCAACATCTACGCCCTGTTCGTTTGAAATCATAGTATTTAACTGTGTCTGCTGGCTGCTTAATAAATTCTTTGTGTTGGTAAGCTGGTTGGCAATGTTACCTGCTTTGGAAATATTATTGTTCAAGCGGTCGTTAAAGCTGCTTACGCTTTGTACCAGCGAAGCATCCGGGGTTTTACCTGCCTTTAATTGATTGACTACCGCAATTAGAGTGTTAAAAATATCGGTCTTCTGGTTTGCCGAATAGTTTAGGGATGTAGCGCCGCTTTTTTCACTTAACGTAGTAGGGTCGAACGAGAAGTCTATATTTTTACTCGCTACTTTAATGTGAATCGGTTCCGGCGGTTGACCATTTACGGTTTGAAGCACACCGGTAGATGAATTGAATACCATTGCCTGTGCGGCAGGCGGGCTTGAAAAGACCGAAGTGTTGCCGCTGTCCAAAATATCGTAAGTCATGCTGTAAGTATCGGCAGCGGTCTTTTTATAATTTACCTTGAAAGTATATTGATTTCCCTGCGCATCGTAGATATTTGTCTGGCTGCTTACCGTGGCATTTAACGCCGTACCCGAATCTATATTTCCTAACTGTTGAACGATTGTACCGAATACATCAGTCCCGGATAAATTTATTTGCTGCTGGGTATTCTGTGAAGTTGTAATCTTTTGAATGCCGGATACATCGCCTACCTGTACCTGGACTGCCGTATTGCTTGAGTTCATTGCATAAGGAGGCGCTGAAAAATCTGTTCCCCCGAAAACATATTTGCCGTCGGATTCGGTATTGGCAAGACTAATAAGCGTTTGCAAATACTGATTTACCTGGTCCCCAATGTTGCTGAGATTAGTCATGTTGTCGATGTTATTTGCACTGTTCAAAGTGGTCAATATGTCGGTAACCTGCGATTGAACGTTCTGCATAGCGCTGGTTGTATCCTGAATAAACGAACTGCCGCCGTCGATATTCGAAGAATAAGTATTCATCTGATTAAGCTGGAAATTCCACTGGATGATATTAGAAGTGCCACCCGGATCATCAGAGGGCTGCATAATCTTCTTGCCGGTGGCAATTTCATTCTGCAGGCTATTTACCTTGCTTTTTGCGGTATTCAGATTATTAACATAATCACTCGAGAGAATTATATCCGATATTCTCATAACTTTACTGTATAATATTAATCAAATCCTCAAGCATCTGGTTTGCAATCGTCATCATTTTTGCCGATGCTTCATAAGCCTTCTGGTACTGAAGAACGTTTGACATTTCTTCGTCTACTGAAACTCCGGAATACGAGGCTTTTTGTGTCTGAAGCTGGTTCAATAAAAGCTGGTATGACTGCGCCGAATTGGAAGCATACTGAGTCTCGCTGCCTATCTGGGAAATAAGTGTTGTATAATTATCTACAACCGTATTCCCGCTTGAATCCTTCTGGTTTATCAAAGTTCCAACCGCACTTGCAATATTGCCGTTCCCGGAAGTTCCATCGCTCGATGCCGCAATCATATCCGGGTTGTTTAGTACCTGCTGGTTAATTGATAAGACACCGTTAGAATAACTATCGAAAAAATCTATGCCGGATTGAGGTGGATTCGTATTGGTGTAACCGGTAGAGGTCAACGAATTGACGCCGTTCATTATCTGGTTAATAACCTTGTCAAATGAAGACTGGTAGGCGGGAATTTTATTGTTGTAGATATCAGTAAATGCATTCAGCTCACCGCCGGTAAGATTAGTCAGGCTAGTGCCGTTAGAATTCTGCAAGACAATTTTACCGTTCACGGAATTAGCCGAAAACTGCATTGCAGTTGTCCTATCAACCGCTAAAATTCCGCCGACGGTAATTACTGCAGCGCCCCCGGAATCATAAGTTACGTTGACGTTGGCAAGGTTACTTATCTCGTCAATCAACTTATCCCTTTGATCCATCATGTCATTCGGTTGCTGCCCGGCATTTTGAGCGGCATAAATTTGTACGTTCAGAGTTTGTATTTGCTTTAAATCTCTGTTAAGCGTGGTGAGATCGCTGTTAATATTATTTACGAGCGTTGATTTAATCGAATCGAATCCTGAATTTATATTTTGAACCTGGTTGCTTAAGCTCTGCGCAGCCTGGATAACATTATTTCTGAGCGATGTGGAATTCGGCGTTACCGAAAGCTGCTGCCATGAATTATAAAAGGCGGATATAGTGTTTGAAAGACTGTTGTCCGAAGGCTCCGAAAAGAACGTCTGAATATTTCCAAGCATAATATTACGCTGGTTGTTGTCGGAATACTTTTGGTTATTATCTCTTATCTGCTGATCGGTCAGCGTGTCCCGCACTCTTTGAATATCCTGAATTTGAGCGCCGTTGCCCCAGATAAAATTGGCACTTGGCGTTGAAGGAGCGGCGGAAATTACTGTTCGCTGCCTCGAATAATCGGGATTCGAGGCATTTGCAATATTATGCGAAGCGACATCGAGCGCTTCCTGGTAGGTCGAAAGACCGCTTTGCGCAATTTCAAATGTCCTTGATAAGCTCATTATATTTTCCTATCTAGAATCGGCTTTTGGTTATTGTTAATAAACGCTGAAACCGTTTCCTTTATAAAATTCCTCGCCTGGTCTACAAGCATCTTGTTCTGATTGTTTATCTTTATAATCTGCAGCATCAGC
>JAJYIL010000188.1 GCA_021790055.1 Bacteroidota bacterium | reverse complement strand
ATTCACAGGAGGATCAGGTAATTGCCCGGTATATAACGGAGAGAACCTTGCGAAAAAAGGATTGGTTGTCGTCACTATCAACTACAGAGTAGGAGTTTTTGGTTTCTTAGCTCTTCCTTCATTAACAAAAGAATCGAGGCATCATTCATCCGGAAACTACGGACTGCTGGATCAATTAGCGGCGCTAAAATGGATTCATAAAAATATTTCTGCATTCGGCGGAGATCCGGAGCGGGTGACGATTATGGGACAATCTGCTGGGGCATTGTCCGTAAACTACCTAACCGCATCGCCGCTTGCAAAGGGGCTGTTCATACGGGCAATCGCAGAAAGCGGCACCGACTTCAGGAGCGGTCTGGGAGAAAATTTGAATACGGCTGAACAATATGGATTACAGTTTGAAAAGGCAATGGGTACATCTTCATTAGCTGAGCTAAGAGCGATTCCGGCGGAAGAATTGGTTGAATCTACTAAGGACAAATATCACTTTCTTCCCATAGTGGACGGTTGGTTCTTGCCAAAAAATGTTAACGATATATTTAAAGAGGGAAAGCAAAATGATGCAGCTACAATAACCGGCTGGGTTGACGACGAAGGCAGCTTTATGGAAAGCTACGGTAATGTCCCGGCTGAAGAATTTCGTAAGCAGGTAAAACAGCAGGCAGGTAAACTGGCAGACGAAATCCTTAAGCTTTACCCCGCTTCAACTCAAGCCGAAGCCTCATCATCGCAGAAGAAATTAGCGCGGGACATATCGTTAGTATCGTTATACCTTTGGGGAATAAATCGTGAGAATACCGGAAGAACAAAATTATATACGTACCTTTTTATTCATCCGCAGCCGGGAGCCACGAGAGAACGCTACCTGACTTTTCACTCATCCGAACTGCCGTACGTATTTGACAATCTAAACAGGTCGCCCCGACCCTGGACAACGAAAGATAAGAAGATAGAAAAGATTATGTCGGACTATTGGACAAACTTCATCAGAACAGGAAACCCGAACGGGAAAGGGTTGCCGGACTGGCAGCCTTTCAGTATAACTCCGCCGGAGACGATGGAATTAGGAGATAAAATGAAACCAGCGCCCATTACATCCATTGAGAAATTTGAGGTATTGAAAAAGCTGCTTCAAGAATCAGGAAATAAGAATTAGATAGAGTGATGATATGAAAAAAATATTTTTAACAGCAGCATTGCTATCATTCATATTGGCTGCTGCATTAAATGCTCAATCTATTAAGAAAACCAAACTTGGAATTAAAGCGACGATTAAATCCCTCAAAGTTGAAATTCAGTTTTATAATCCATCTACAGTTCGAATAATAAAATTTCCTGAAGACAAGGCTTTTACCAAGAAAAGTCTTTCGGTAATTGAGGCTCCTCATAAAACAGTATTTAGTATAAAACAGTCAAGAGACGATCTCTTTTTAAAAAGCCAAAAAGTTCAGGTTGAACTTAACATGAAGGATGGGAAAATAACTTTCTCTACTTCTGCAGGAGAGCCGTTGTTAAACGAGAAAAAAGACGGCATAGCCTTTACGAATTTTAACGATGCGGGAGATAAGACTTATAATGTATGTCAATCTTTTGTTTTAGATAAGGACGAAGCGATATACGGATTAGGCCAGCAGCAGCATGGAAAGATGGATCAGCGCAATGATACTTTACACATGATCCAGGGAAACACCGATGATTATATTCCGTTCTTTCTTTCGGTTAAAGGTTACGGATTGTTCTGGGATAATTATTCGCCGACTCTTTTTGTCGACAACCAGGATAGTACGACGTTCAAATCGGATGTCGGTAATTGTGCCGATTATTATTTTATGTACGGAGGAAATGCCGACGGCGTGATTGCGCAAATGCGGGACTTAACCGGTCAGGTGCCAATGGAACCGCTCTGGACGTACGGTTATTGGCAAAGCAGGGAACGTTACAAAAGTCAAAAGGAAATAGTTGGAGTTGTAAAAAAGTACCGTGAGCTTGGAGTTCCATTAGATGGTATCATTCAAGATTGGCAGTACTGGGGAGACAACTACCACTGGAATGCGATGCAATTCCTTAACCCTGAATTTCCACATCCTCGAAAAATGATTGATGAAATTCATGCGATGCATGCGCATATAATAATTTCTGTCTGGGCATCATTCGGACCCAAGACAGAACAATATAAAGTTCTGAATAAAAAAGGAATGCTTCTGGATTTTAAAACCTGGCCGCTATCTGCTACAGATGCATGGCCGCCGGATATGAGTAAACCTTCGGGAGTTAGGGTCTATGATGCTTACAATCCAGAGGCAAGAAAAATTTTCTGGAAATTTCTAAACAAAGGACTTTTTTCATTAGGAATTGACGGCTGGTGGCTTGATTCATCCGAGCCTGATCATATGGATGTTAAGCCATCCGACTTCGATGACCATACTTATCTCGGTTCATTCCGAAAAGTTCGAAATGCTTTTCCGCTGATGCATGTAGGAGGAGTTTATAAAGGTCAGCGTTCGGTTACTTCTACTAAGCGGGTTTTCATTCTTACGCGTTCCATGTTTGCCGGGCAGCAGCGCTATGGTGCAGATACATGGTCAGGTGATGTAGTTGCATCATGGAACGCACTAAGAGATCAGATATCAGCAGGATTAAATTTTTCACTGTGTGCAATTCCTTATTGGAACAGTGACATTGGCGGATTCTTTCTTTGGAACTTCCCTCAAGAGTTGAAAGATGCAAATTACCGTGAGCTTTATGCAAGATGGATTCAGTTCGGTGCATTCTGTCCGATGATGCGCTCGCACGGCACTGATGCGCCAAGAGAGATTTATCATTTCGGGAAGAAGGGCGACGAGATTTATGATGCGATAGATAAATATATTAATCTTCGATACCGTTTGCTGCCTTATATCTATTCCGATTCCTGGCAGGTAACCGATCATCAATCTACTATGATGCGAGCGCTGGTAATGGATTTTCCGAAAGATAAAAATGCACTGAACATTAACGACGAGTACATGTTCGGTAAAGAAATTTTGGTTTGCCCGGTAACTAAGCCGATGTATTCGAAAATAGTAGTTCGAGGAAATGATACCACCAAAGTTGGAGATTTCAGCAAGGTAGGAAGTGATGAAGCCTATCTGCCAAAAGGAACATATTGGATTGATTTTTGGAGCGGCGAAAAATACAGCGGCGGTCAAAGTGTAAATAAAGAAACGCCGATTGATATAATGCCTTTGTATGTAAGATCAGGTTCAATACTTCCGATTGGTCCTAAAGTTCAATATGCTACGCAGAAAAAATGGGATGATCTTGAAATACGTATCTATCCTGGAGCCAACGGTAAGTTTACACTTTATGAAGATGAAAATGATAATTACGATTATCAGAAAGGGATTTATTCGACAATAACATTTTACTGGGATAATGCAAAAAAGGTTCTGACAATCAGCGACAGAAAAGGTTCTTTTCCGGGAATGCTTAAGGAGCGTAAATTCAGAATCGTGGAAGTTTCGAAAGATAACGGCGTAGGTCTTAATACCGTGAAGAAATATAATGAAGTTGAATATAACGGAAAGAAAGTAGTTGTTAAACCTTAAGAAGCCTCCAGCTTTTACAATGCAAATAAATATGAAGTGCTTACTTGTCGTTTATCTTCTGCCAATTATGTGCTATGGGCAGACGGTGAAGAGTTTTGAAAAATTGAATAGGGGAATCAACATTAAGCTGATCAATGGAACTCTTAATATTTCTCCATTGGCAGAAAATGCTTTGCGCATTAAATTTTATAATGGTACTGAACCTAATGTGCCGGAACTGATTTTTACTTCACATTATTCAGTTCCAAAATTCAGGGTTACAGAATCATCTTCGAAGATTGAATTAAAAGAGAAAAAAATTGCAATCGTGATAAATAAGCTAACCGGCAGCTTGTCATTTGAAAATAATTCCGGAGAAATATTCTTAAGTGAGAAAGCAGGCACCAGAAAGTTAGTGCCGGGCACAGATATGGGTGAATCTTGTTATACGGTAGAGCAAAGCTTTAAGTCGCCTAAGGGTGAGCATATATTCGGATTGGGACAATTTCAAGACGGGCAATTCAATTTAAGAAATGTAACCCGTAGCTTAACGCAGGTCAATTCTCAGATTTCATTACCGTTTATTTATTCAAGCGAAGGATATGGGATACTGTGGCATCAATACGGACTGACTGAATTTAATCCTGCCGACAACTTCATACCACTTAAAAAGCAAGAACAGTCTGCAAATGGTAATAACCAGTCAATTGAAGTTACCACAACATCGGGTGCGCAAAAAATATCTCAAAACCAATCGCTTTACACAGGGAAATTTAAGGTTACAGAAGATGGTGTTTATTCAATCTTTCTCAATTTAGGCGATATGGGCAACCGCCAATACGTTTCCATCGATGGAAAGCCTTGCATTGACATAACTAATTTCTGGCTTCCTCCAACTGCAGATGCACTTGTATATTTGAAAGGAGGAGAACACGAGGTTCAGGTGGTATGCAAATCAAGCAACGTGCCTAAATTATCATGGAGACATGCAAACGATGAAACGACTTTCCGTTCTCCTAATGCCAAGCTGCTTGACTATGTTGTGTTTTACGGACCTTCGGCAGACAGTGTTATTGCAGCTTACAGAAGATTGTCCGGTAACGTTCCGATGCTTCCTAAATGGGCTTACGGCTTTTGGCAATGCCGCGAGCGCTATACTTCAAGTAAAGAGCTTGTTGAGACGGTAGATGAATTTCGAAAAAGAAAAATTCCGATGGATGTTATTGTACAGGACTGGCAGTATTGGGGCAACAACGGCTGGGGCGTTCCGGAGTTTGATACAACCAATTATCCAAATCCATCCGGCTTCATTAAAGAACTGCATGATGCCGATGCACATTTTTGTATTTCCATCTGGTCTAATCCTGATAAGAATTCCGTAATAGGAAAAGAGTTCGCTTCAAAAAATCTTTACATACCCGATAGCAAGTGGCTGGATTATTTCAATCCGGTTACAAGAGAAATATACTGGAATGTTTTGAATAAAAATCTTTTCAGTCATGGTGTCGATTCCTGGTGGATGGATGCGACCGAGCCTGAGAATGATGCATTGCACGGTACGAAGACTTATCTTGGCTTGGGAGACTTCTACCGTCTTACTTATCCGTTGTTTGTCAGCCGTGCCGTATATGAAGGGCAGCGTAAAACAACATCAAAAAAAAGAGTTTGCATTTTAACAAGGTCGGCTTTCCTCGGTCAGCAGAGATATGGAACAATAAATTGGTCGGGAGATGTCGGCGGAACCTGGGATTCATTTAGAAGACAAATTGTAGCCGGGCTTAATTATACAATTACCGGTATGCCTTACTGGACGACGGACATCGGCGGATTTTTCCGTCCGGGAAAATTGCAGTACACCGATAAAAATTATGAAGAGCTGCTAATCCGTTGGTACCAGTGGGGTGCATTTAATCCAATCTTTCGTATTCACGGGTTTCAATCCCAAACCGAGCCCTGGCATTATGACAAGCAGGTTCAGGATGATATGCTGAAGATGCTGCATTTGCGCTACCGCCTGCTTCCATATATTTATTCCGAAGCGTGGCAGATTACAAAAAACGGATTCACTTTGATGCGTCCGTTGGTGATGGACTTTAACGGCGATACTTCAGCATTAAATCAACGATATGAATTTATGTTTGGGAAATCAATACTTGTAGCTCCTATAACCGAACCTAATACTACTGAGCGGAATGTTTACCTTCCGAAACAGTCCGGCTGGTACAATTTCTGGTCGGGTGAGAGCTTTAGCGGCGGGCAATTAGTAAAGACGGAAGCGCCGCTTGACAAAATTCCTCTTTATGTAAAAGCCGGATCAATCATTCCTATGGGACCTGCGATTCAATATTCGACAGAAAAAAATGATCCGATTGAAATTAGAATTTATCCGGGCGCTGACGGCATGTTTACACTTTATGAAGATGAAAATAACAATTATGATTATGAGAAAGGAAAGTATTCTACTATAACTTTTACCTGGAATGATGCTGGCAAATTTTTAACAATCGGCAATCGTAAAAACTCATTTCCAGGAATGCTTAAGGTACATAATTTCAGAGTAGTTAAAGTTTCGAAAGATAACGGTGTGGGCATAAATGCCGTTGAGAAATTTAGATTAATAAAATATATCGGAAAAAAAGTTACAGTCAAGCTTTAAGAATTCTCCGACTAAGTTAACTAGCAAAATGAATAGACTTTGTATGTTTATCCTTTATTTGAAATAAAAATAATTTGGAATTTTTTTTATACAAACTTGAATATTACCAATCTGTTTCTTAGC
>JAJYIL010000187.1 GCA_021790055.1 Bacteroidota bacterium | reverse complement strand
ATATGGTACCGATAGAGGACGTGGGCATAATAATATTGGACAGCCAGCAAATAACGATTACACAAGGGCTGCTCTCTTCCCTTCTTGAAAATAATACGGCGGTTGTATCTTGCGATAGTTCTCATCTGCCGGTTGGATTGTTTTTACCACTGTCTGTAAATCAAATCCAGAGTGAAAGGTTCCAGGCGCAGATAGAAAGCTCGATACCTTTAAGAAAACAATTATGGCAGCAGACAATTGCAGCAAAGATAAAGAACCAGGCATGGCTTTTAAGCAAGAATAATATAAAAGTTATTAACATGCTTAAATGGGCAAAAGATGTACGCTCGGGCGATCCGGATAATTTTGAAGGTAGAGCGGCTGCAAATTACTGGCAAAATCTTTTTCCAAAAGAATTGGAATTTACACGCGACCGTTACGGCGTTCCGCCTAATAATTTATTAAACTACGGCTATGCAATATTAAGAGCCATAGTTGCGCGCTCGCTTGTTGCATCGGGACTGCTGCCGACTCTCGGCATACATCATCATAATAAATATAACGCATACTGTCTTGCCGATGATATAATGGAGCCGTTCCGTCCTTATGTAGATAAAATTGTTTTAGAGATTGTAGATAACGGCGAGGATTTTGAAGAATTAAGTACTTCTATTAAAAAGCAGCTTCTCGAAATACCGGTGGTAGAAATAAATATTGACGGCGAAAGAAGCCCTTTAATGGTAGGGGTGCAGCGCACTACCGCATCGCTGGCAAAATGCTTTGCGGGCGAGGCAAGAAAAATAATTTATCCGGAGATGTACGGTAATTCCCGGTGACTTCGATACATCCCGATTTTCATCGGGATTACTCAGTCACCTAGCTTGAATTAAAATATTGCGGATGGATTCGGTGTTATTTGATAGACTATGAATCTATTAAATGGTTTGGTATGAAAGGTGGTCGAGTAATTCCGAGAGGAACGAGGAATGTATCGAGACAACCGGAAGTTACTTCAATCAGCAGTTTCCACAATAAAAGCGGTTTGCTGGTTGCTCTAACTAAGTGAGAATTTATTTTATAGCACAGTTCCTTACTGTTATGAGATTTAACGAGTACCGTATTATGTGGATATTAGTATTTTTCGACCTTCCGACCGAAACGGCGAAGGAAAAGAAAGCCTACACCCATTTTAGGAAAGAGCTTATGAGAGATGGATTTTCAATGTTCCAATTTTCTATTTATGTACGTCACTGCTCAAGCAGGGAAAATAAAAACGTACATGTAAAAAGGATAAAAAGCATTCTGCCTGAAAAGGGACATGTGGGAATTTTGAGTGTAACAGATAAGCAGTTTGGTATGATGGAAATATTTTACGGCAAGAAGAAGGAGGACAGCGGCTTTGTAGAGCCGCATCAGCTCGAATTATTCTAAATGCATACGTAGCACAGATTACTAATCTGTGCTACGATATGATTTCCTTGCAATATAACAATATTTTTTCAATCCTAAATAAGAACCTAAGTCCTTTGATTTCAATGACATATTTAGGGGTACGTTGTTTTAAATATTGTCAAAGAAAAATCTGAAAGCAACTCACAACGAGCATGAACAAAAGCTCTCATTCCACGAGTTGTTTTAAATATTGTCAAAGAAAAATCTGAAAGCAACTCACAACTAGCGGCATCACCATAAACGATGTAATGAAGTTGTTTTAAATATTGTCAAAGAAAAATCTGAAAGCAACTCACAACATATCGATTGGCTTAAAAAAGAAATTAAAGGTTGTTTTAAATATTGTCAAAGAAAAATCTGAAAGCAACTCACAACGGGCTTGGGGCAGAGCGCTTGGCGCAGAACGCTTAGCGCATAGCGATGGGATGCATTTCACCCGCATAAACACGGGGTGGAGATGATTATCAAGAAGCCATAATTAAAAAATATCCCATCAGAAATGGGAATCTGATAGTTGCTAATTGGCAATTATCCGAATAAAAAATTTTACAAACTTCTTGGAAAATAAAGATTAAAGTATTTCATTTGAATGAGACTTGTACAGAATTAAGTATAAAACAGATTCTGCAAACTACAAACACACCAGACATATTTAGCCCTGCTAAAGTCTTCATAATTAGTTAATTGTAGTATTTAGTATTTTCAATTAAAACAGGAGTTAATTATGAAACAGGAAACGACCGGGATACCGGTAACAAAAGAACGACTGCTTGAGATAGCAGATATTTGGGAACAAAAGGCGATTGATAAGCCTTTAGTAGCAAATTTCGGATGCGGCACAAATTTTTTAACAAGATTTAGGGCTGAGAAAGAAGCGGCGAAGGGAATTAAAACCGACGAACAAATAACCGAAGAACTGGCAGCAACAACAAAACAAAAAAACATGAAATTAAGTGAGTGCTATTTATGGATGAGCGGCGCGCATGATTTCTATTTTAAGATTGTAAAGAAAGGCTCACCCGAAGCCGGCTTATTCCCTACTGACTACGCGAGGACAAAAACAAATGAATCCTTAATGATTATAACGATTCCTAATGTTGCTACCTTACTTGAAAACAATAAGGCAAAGCTTACGGAGAAAGATATGCCGGAGAATTTTATAACGAACGGACAGACACTTTGTGAAGAGCTTACCGTATTGAATAAGACACAAGAAAACTTGAAGGATCTTGGACCGGAATATACGATAAAGCGACATATAGCTTTTTCAAAATTATATAACAGCATTAATGAAATAAGGCGAGCCGGTTTGTTAGCTTATAAAAATGACCCGACGATGGTAAAATATTTTGATTCGCCGTGGCCGGCAGGCTCACCCGAAAAGATTCCCGAAACTGCCCCGGCGCCGGTTCAAAATCCAAGCTGAAACCAGTTTAACCTTAATATATAAAAACGTCCCGCAAGATAACGGGACGTTTTTACATTGAGGAATCTATAGCAAAGCGCAAGGGATAAAATGTATTGCCTTAATAACTTTAGAACTTAATCAGAATAAAATCTAATAACCTTCTCAATTTGATTTCTGCATACTTTGCAAAACGGTTTAACTTCTTTGGAAAACATAATACAATCCAGCATCGGGCGGTACATTCCTATTGAGCAGTAGCCTGCACCTTCAAAGGCACCTACTTTGTTACGGTACCTTGAGCTGTGCAGATACTTATCCACTTCATCGCAGTGAATTTTATCTTTCCGATTGTACTCATTCTGCGCTGCTTGAATTTCTTTTTGAGCAGCCTGGTTACGCTTTAGATCAGCAATGTGGTTATTCATTTCCCTGCGCTCTTTTTGCCATGAAAGGTCCATATTATAGTAGCCTTCTTTTTCCCACGGAGTTGGAATTTAAATTCCGGTGGAAATAACAACCTTCCATTTAAAATTATTTTTATCAAGCAGACGTGTAATGTTCGGCTCGACAGGTTCACCAGCTTCTGGATAAAAATCATCATAAGCAACATCGGAGGTATAATATTCATCATCCAGCCCGGAAAAGGAATGCCCGAATTCATGCAGAAAGATATAATCACTGAACTGGTTGTCCGAGACAAAGGTGCAGTAAAAATTATAAATGCCCCCGCCGCCATAACGGGCGCTGTTGCACATAATATAAATTGCATCGTAAGGGACTTGAGCAGCTATATCGTGAACAGCATTGTTATCATCGGTTAAAATATATCTTTCAGAACCAAGAGAATAAAAGGTAGTGCTTAAGACGGTATACTTATAAATGCCGGCACCGGGCTCATCAATGCCGCTGTCTTCCGACGGCATGAATACTCCGTAAATATTAAACTTATCTTTCAATGATGCGTACGGCTCGGTACGTAAAAACAATACCGTGAAATGCATCAAATCCTTTTCAAATTTTTTTTGCTCATTTAAAGTGTAACCGTTGCCAAGAATAGCAATATCAACTTTTGCATGAGGATTTCCGCTAAAATGACTTTTATAGACATTCACGCTATTATCTTTAACAGTCTCCCTGATGATATAAATATCGGAAGGATCTATATCGGATGAAAATAATTCAGTCAAGCCGTTTCGTTTATGCCTCTTCTCGATTACAAACCTAATTTTGCTTTTGGGATAGGGAATAATAGCGCTCTTCTGGTAAGTTCGCTTAAAGCCCTTTATAGCATTACCGGTTGTGCGGTACTCGCCGAAAAAGCTATTGAAGCCTTTGGAGAAGATTAGCCTGCCCGAAGCAGCATCGTAAACTTTATAAAAGTAAGCGCCGTTATTAAAATTATCGATTAGGTTATTCAAGCTTCCCGCTCAACTGCCGTATTTATAAATCCGGTCGAGGGTTAAATCTTCACCCGCCGCATTGCCGGTATGAAAGTAATCGATGCGAATTGTCTTATCGATAAAATAACCTGTAAAGGTAATTGCTTTCACATTAAACATAGCAGCAGAGAACAACACAAGGACCAGGTAAAAGACTTTTATAACCGTACCCTTTAAATATGATTACCACAAAATTAACCGAAATTTTCCATTAGGAAAATTTGCCCTTCGAGCCGCCAAGCTCTAACATTTATTTATAAACTATTTATAAAGCTAAACCCTACTTTGCTGACAAATGTAAATCATTCTTTTGCTTGGCGGGGTTAACCCCGCCAAAAATTTTTTAATAAAAAATTTTATAGGCGGCATTCGACATCCCGCCGCGGGACATCTCTAATGAATTTTTTGGGATTAAAATGTTTTTAGATAAAATAAAAATACCCCTATTGAAGCAGCAAGACAGTAATAGCCAAACCATTGCCACTTCCCTCCTTCAAGCAGGCGCGAAAGTAACTTTAAAGCAAGCAGTCCGGCAATAAAGCTGAAAATCATTCCTACAATGCTCGGCATAAAAAGATGAGTTATAGATACGTGAGTAGTAAGCGATTTATCTTTAAGTAAACGGTAAGCCTCCTTGGCTACAACAGCGGGTGTTAAAACCACAGCAAGCGCAAAGCTGAACTCTTCAAGCTTCTGCTTCGGCAAACCGAAAAATAGTCCGGTTGAAATTGTTGAGCCTGAACGCGAGAAGCCGCGGAAAGGCAGGCAGACGCCCTGAACGATTCCTATCCAGATTGAATGCTTCGTTTTTATTTCTTCATTGCGGACTGCTTTTGCCTCACGCATACCGGCATAAATAATCATTACGCCGACTGCCGCCAGCGCAGTTGCAATAAGAGGCAAGTTGGAAAATAAGTCTTCTATCTGCGCATTGGGTACATTGCGCATAAAAATCTTTTCTATTATTTCTTTTAAACCAAGCCCGACAATACCCGTAAAAAATGTTGCAATAATAATCTGGACGGCAAAGCTTTTAAGGTTTACGGAAGAATTAAAATAATCACGCTTCCATCCTTTCCAGAAATAAGCGATAACGGCAAACATTGTTCCCGTATGCAGCATAACAAGAATCATCGTCATCTCCGGTGCAGAGGGATGCAGCCCCATAATCTTCTCTGCAATTATTACATGTGCAGAGCTTGATACCGGAAGCAGCTCGCATGCGCCTTGAACTATTGCAAGGATAAGAACCTGGATATAATTAGGCATAAATGAAACTCCTTAACTAAACATAAAATGAGAAAAAAGGGTATTAGAAATATTATAAAATTAAACTTCCCTGGCATTATAATTCATGCTACCTATCATAAAAATAATCTTTTAGGAAAGCAGCTAAGAAAATAACCCACACCTGCCTCTCCAAGGAGAGGATAATGTATTTGTCCTGATTACTCCACGGATGGAAAATTTATTTGCATATTACTTTTCTAGGACGGTCAAGTATTAATTTCATAAAATAGCTTTCCGGAAGTAATGGATTTCTTAGCAAACTCAAGTACTTCGATTACGGACTCCTTTGTAACATGGGGATAATCATCAAGAAAATCTTCCACTGTATCGCTGCCTTCCAGATAATCGAAAAGGGTTTGTATTGGAACCCTCGTGCCTTTAAACACCGGTGTGCCCCCCATTATTTCAGGATCAATATTTATTGCACCATATCTCATATCATCACCGAGAAGTTTTGTGAAGTTAAAATATATTTTATATGAACGATATAATTTAAAGGAATATTTTAAAATAAAAAACGTCCTGGAAACTACCAGGACGTTTATCTATTTATAAATGTCATCTTTAGGAAAAGATGACATCTTTAAGACTAAGAAACTAAGCTACTGTAATTTCCTTATCAAGATAAACATCTTGAATGGTATTAAGCAGCTTAACGCCTTCGGTCATCGGGCGCTGGAAAGCTTTTCTGCCAGAGATTAATCCCATTCCGCCGGCTCTCTTGTTGATAACTGCAGTCTTAGCAGCTTCTGCAAAATCGTTAGCTCCGGAAGCGCCGCCGCTGTTGATCAATCCTGCCCTGCCCATGTAATT
>JAJYIL010000186.1 GCA_021790055.1 Bacteroidota bacterium | reverse complement strand
TCCTGGAATAGGAGAAAGCGCAGGGGCTATCGGAACGGATTCATGCGGTCCCTCAAGCTCTCCTATGCCTTGCAATTATGGAGTAACAAGTTCAAATGTATCGCCATGAAAAAAATTTCAAATTTCGCCCTGGTCTTAGTTATCGATAAAGTAAACGATGACTAAAAAATCAAATTAAACTTGAAAATATAACCTGAAAACGAACCAGTCAATATTAATATATTCTATCCGTCTGTTACACTTGAAGAGACTTGCGAGCACAGCAGGATTTACATTTAACTCTTTACTCTCATCATTAGTTTATAGAAAAATCAGAAAAGAATTTGCTAATCCTTCGTATAGCTGGTTATTCCTAATTCAGTCTAAAAGATAAAATATTAGAAATTATTTAGAGGTAAAATGAAAAACATATCTTCCCGGGTTATTTTTATATTCTTACTTTTGATGCTGGCAAATTTGTCGTTTGCTAAAAATAATTTTCAAAAAGATGAAACTCAAAAGTATTACATTGTAGTTGCAAAAGACGGTAGCGGAGATTTTACTTCCGTTCAGGCTGCAATAAATGCGGCTCCGGATGTAGCTCAAAAAAGAGTAACTATCTACATTAAGAATGGAGTGTATAAAGAGAAAGTAATTATCCCTTCATGGAAAACAAAAATTACTTTAATCGGCGAAAGCAAGGACAGTACAATTATAACATACGATGACTATCACGGCAAAGGAGATATTAATACCTTCACTTCTTATACTGTGCTTGTTCAAGGAAATGATTTTACTGCCGAGAACCTGACATTCGAGAATTCCGCGGGCAGAGTTGGTCAGGCGCTTGCGCTAGCTGTTGAAGCAGATAGATGCATTATCAAAAACTGCCGAATTATCGGTAATCAGGATACACTTTATGCAGCGAATGACTCAAGCAGGCAATTTTATGATAGCTGTTATATAGAAGGAACTACCGATTTTATTTTCGGCGATGCAACCGCTGTCTTTAAAAATTGTTTAATTAAAAGTAAGAAGAACTCCTTCGTTACTGCTGCATCTACTTCATCCAAGCAGAAATTCGGCTACGTGTTTTTCGACTGCAAGCTTATTGCAGATTCAGGCTTGAATAAAGTTTATCTCGGTCGCCCCTGGCGTCCGTATGCAGCGGTTGCATATATTCATTGTTATTTAGGTCCTCAGATAGTTGCTGCCGGATGGAATAACTGGAAAGATCCGAAGAGAGAAAAGTCGGCTCGATATTCCGAGTGCAAATCAACAGGTCCCGGTGCTAATCCGGCAGGAAGAGTCGAATGGTCAAAACAATTAACTTCTAAAGAAGCTGCCGAATATACTTTGAAAAATATTTTTGGCAACTGGAATCCTTCTTTAGTAGGAAGAAAGTATTAAAGAGCATGAACTTTATCATTAACTTTTGTCCGGTATGGAAGAAGAAATCATTAGTCAGAGTTCAGAAGTCAGAATTCATACCGATCTCTGATCTCCGGCATCTGATCTCCGATATCATTTTTCTGTTCATAATAGTTTTATCTTTGACATTTTCTAATTTGAATGCTCAGGCTTTCAAGAATCCGCTTAAAGATGCTGCCTGGGTTCCCGATTTGGGGAACGGTTATTACAAGAATCCAATTATCTATGCCGATTATTCTGACCCGGATGTAATAAGAGTTGGAGACAATTTTTATTTGGTTGCCTCCAGCTTCGATCAAGTTCCGGGGCTGCCGATTCTTCAGTCGAAAGATTTGGTGAATTGGAAAATTATCGGGCATGCTCTTCTTAGGCAGCCGCCTTACGATGTTTATTCAAAGCCTCAGCATGGAAACGGTGTCTGGGCGCCATCGATAAGATTTCATGATGGTGAGTTTTATATTTTTTATCCCGATGTTGGCTTCGGCATTTATATGGTGAGGGCAAAAAATCCTGCAGGACCATGGTCGATTCCCGTTTTAGTTCAAGCAGGAAAGGGATTGGAGGACCCTTGTCCATTGTGGGATACAAACGGCAAAGCATATCTTATTCATGCTTATGCCGGCAGCCGCGCAAGGATAAGAAACCTATTAGTACTTAATAGGATGAATCCTGAAGGAACAAAAGTTTTAGACGAAGGCGTAATTGTATATGACGGACATGTAAGTGACCCCGGTGTTGAAGGACCAAAATTTTATAAGCGTAACGGTTATTATTATATCTTCGCACCCGCAGGCGGAGTTAAGCTTGGCTGGCAGATTGTACTTCGATCTAAAAATATATATGGACCGTATGAGAGACGAAAGGTGCTAGCTCAGGGAAAAACAGAAATTAATGGACCGCATCAAGGAGCGTGGGTGGAAACTCAAACCGGGCAGTCATGGTTCATTCATTTCCAGGACAGAAGCGCTTATGGGAGAGTAGATTTACTGGAGCCAATGAGTTGGAAAAACGGTTGGCCTACAATCGGTATCAATCAAAACAATGAAGGAGTCGGAGAGCCGGTTATTATTTATAAAAAGCCTGATGTTGGAAAAACGTACCGGGTTCAAGTGCCTCAAACATCCGATGAATTTAACAGCGTAAAATTGGGACCTCAATGGCAATGGAGTGCAAACCCGGGCGCTACGTGGCTGTTCACTTCCGGTGAAGGTTACTTAAGATTATATGCACAACTTCTACCGAAAAATTTTAAGAATTATTGGGACGTTCCAAATATTCTATCGCAAAAATTTCCGGCTGATAAATTTACTGCAACTACAAAGGTAACATTTCATCCTTTATCTATCGGAGATAAAGTTGGATTCATAATTATGGGCAGAAGCTATGCATATCTTTCTCTAATTAACAAAGAAGATGGAATTCACATTGTGCTTACAACTTGTCCGCACGCAGACGAAGGAAGATCCGAAATTGAACAAGAAATAAAAAAGTTAGAAAACGGTAAGGTCTATTTCAAAGTTATAGTGAATAGTAATGCTGTTTGTCGGTTCAGTTACAGCGTGGATGGAAAAAGCTTTATCGATACCGGGAAGCCTTTTACTGCAGTTGCAGGCAGATGGATTGGCGCTAAGATTGGAATGTTCTGCACAAGAGCTAAAGATTCAAATGATTCAGGCTTTGCAGACTTTGATTGGTTCAGAATAGAGCCGCTGAAAAATTAATTTTATTTTTTTGAAAAAAGCCTTGACAATTAATATTAAATTCAGGATTTTAGACATCAATAAAGTTATCGGTTACTTAATCGTTAACTATTTTCATAAATTTTAGGAAGGCATACTCGGGAGATTTGTTACAGGACTTGAATATTTTAATAATCATGTTATGTTAACCTAACGTGAACACTGCTACCAAATCAAGTAAGACCGCTGTAATAATCTTCATCTAAACCATAAGGTATTGTTTCGCAGTTCTCTTTAATAATTCTCCCGGAGAATGATGATGTTTTCTCCTAATGAAAAATATTTTCTTTTTAAAAAGGTAGCCGTTTTAATTTTATATGGTAACAAAGTAGTAAGTAGTCAAGTAGATTAATGTGACTCACCGAGGCGAAGCCGTGTTCGGAAAGCATGAGTTTACCTCAAAGGTTTTTGAATTTAATAAGTTCATTATTGCAGTATTAAAAGGAAGGGATAACATATGAAGACCTGGTTGACATGTTTATTGCTCTCAAATTTTTGCATTCATTTGTTAAAAGGAGGAAGCAGATATAAAACTAAATAAACACATCGTTTGATATTAGTTCTTACATCTAATAGGTTTTAACAACTTTTTTAGTGGAGTACAAATGAGTATTGGTACAAAAAAAATATTCTGGTCTTTTCTGCTTTTAATATTTTTATCCGCTTTTTGCGGAACAAAAATATTTGCTCAGGGGAAGATTGTCGGTCATGTTAAAGACAATACAACCGGCGAGCCTTTAATAGGTGTTAACATAATTATACAGGGAACTACATTAGGTGCTGCTACGGATTTGAACGGTGACTATGTAATCGTCAACGTTCCAATAGGCACATATAAACTACAAGCATCGATGATTGGTTACGCAAAGGAATTAAAAACCGATGTAGTTGTCTCGTTTAACCAAATTACACGCATTGATTTCAATCTTGAAGCATCAGCCGTTCAGACAAAAGAGATAATTGTAACTGCGCCAAGAGATATTCTTCATAAAGATGTTTCAAGCAGTCAAATTGTAGTTACGGACAAACAAATTACAAATACCGCCGGGGTTAGAACCTTGCAGGACTTTTTAAATACACAAGCAGGTATAACCGACAATTCATATCTTGAAATACGCGGCGGCGGTCCTTCGGAAACCGGTACCATAGTTAACGGATTGCCATTCGTCAATGCAAGAGTTGGCAAAACTGATGCGTTTATACCTACAAGCGGTATTGAGCAAGTTTCACTTAATGCAGGCGGTATGAATGCTGAATATGGTCAATTCCGTTCAGGTCTTATTGATGTAACGACCAAGACCGGAACGATGGACGGATACCACGGTACCTTTTCATTTACGCAGAGTCCTGCTCATATAAAAAGATTTGGTCCATCCTTATATGATCCGATGAACAACTACCTGCGTCCTCACCTTGATCCTACGATTGCCTTCATAGGTGTAAGTGCAGCAGTACAACAGGGTATAATTACGCCTTACCAGGCTCAACAATTCGGGCAGTATCCTTCTTTCAACGGATTTCTAAATCTTACTGGCAGGAATATTCCCGCATCATGGAGAACCAGCTTGAAGCCCGGTCAGGAAATTACACCTGTTGATATGTATCTGTATGATGCCTGGATGCACATGGTAAATCCAAATTTCGCATTGTTGAATCAAACTATCAACAAGCTTAATGCGCAGGGCTTGAACGTGGGTACGCCGGTAACCGATCAAAATCTTATAAATGCATTTAGCAATCATGCGAATAAAGAAGGTCAATACGGCGATTTTAACTTCGATGGTGGTTTCGGCGGACCTATTCCTTTTGTAAGCAGGGCACTTGGCGACGCTACTTTTTTCCTATCAAATACAACAGCCCGTACTTCATACATTGAACCTCTTGAATTACAGTATGATTTGAAAAGCACTACAATGCTTGCCATGAAATCAAACCTTTCAAAAGGAATTACTCTTAAATTAACCGGTATTTACGGATATGAAAAAGGAATGAATCCGGCGCGTGCAGCGGACAGCGAGCCGGCAACTCTTTCCATTGCAAATCAAGTTACTCAAGGCGGAGTATCTAATGTATATCAGGGTCTTGATAGAGGCGCCTTTGTACCCGAAAACGATATACCTCTCTTTACATCTTATGGAAGTAATTACGGTCCAGCATATTATTGGTACCAGACGATGCTTCAACCTTGGATAGAAAATAATTACCTGGGCGGTTTCGAGCTTTCTCATGCAATTAGCGCAACAACTTATTATGATGTCAAGGGAAGCTATCAAGCTACAAAAGAAGATATCAATCCGGATCTTAGCTCGATGCGTAATAATACTCCTCTCGCATATGCCGGTCCTATTCCTTTAACTGAAGCGCCGTACGGAAGAGAAATTCTTCCGTTAGGTGCCAGCGAAGATACGGTTGCAGGATTTGTCTTTGATCAATATTTAAGTGTTCCCGGCTTAAGTGAAAGGTTCGACAGTAAAGGAGGTCTTTACTATGATAATTCACTTACGCAGCAGGTAAATTTACAAGTAGATTTCGGAAGTCAGGTTACAAAAGAGCATTTTATAAAGGCTGGATTTGAGTATTACTATACAGCCTTAAATAATAATCGCTGGTCATACTGGCCAAACCAGGGTCCATTGAGTATGTATGAATACAACTTTAATGTTTACCCACGTACCGTTGGTGCTTATGTCCAGGACCAGATTACATTTGAGGACATGATTGCAAATATCGGCATACGTGCAGATTATTACAGTTTCGGCAACCTGGAGTGGCCGACCGGAAGACCCTGGGATGCCGATGCATTTGCAGCTCCTAACTGGACACCTGCAGACTACCTGAGCATACTGCAATCGGGCGGCTCAATTATATGGCAGCATTGGAACCAGTTAAATGCTCAGTATATAGCTGAAGGACAAACTCCTCTTCTTCAACCTGTTGCAACTCATCTTGTATTTAGCCCGCGGTTCGGAATATCTTTCCCGATTACTGATAATGCAAAATTCTATTTTAACTACGGTCAATTTAGAAGCATGCCGCCTCTTGCCGATATGCTTGCATACGGCTTTAGATATGACACTCAGAAGGGCGGTTTATATGATCTCGGAAATCCAAACCTGGCTCCGTCAAAAACAATTCAATATGAATTGGGCGTTGACTACAATTTATTCAATGAGTATTTGATCCATATTGCTGGTTATTATAAAGATGTTACCGGTAACGTAAGAGTTATCAACTACGTCCCCGCTACTTCCGGTATTAGATCG
>JAJYIL010000185.1 GCA_021790055.1 Bacteroidota bacterium | reverse complement strand
AGAGCAATGCCAAGGTCAACGGCAAAGTCTTTTGCAGATTTATGCTTGTACCCAAAAATTTCTATGCACATCAAACCAACCGTGGAAGCAACACGGTAACAATAAAGTCGAAGATCTTCAAAGGTTAAATATCTTTTTTTCTGAAGATCCATTTCCATTCCCTTCAGTAGTTCAAAGAAAGGCTCGAGCGGAATATTGAACTGGGCGATCGTCTTACCAAGCTTGTTTAACAGAGGATATTCGGAATAACCTCTAAGCGCACGCTGAAGCTCAACAGTCCATTTGTGAAGCTTCTCGAATTTTATTTCATCCGGGAGATTATCCTGATCGACTATATCATCCGTTTGACGGCAGAAAGCATAGACGGTATTCATTGCATCGCGCTTTTCATTAGGAAGCAGGTTGAACGCATAGTAAAAACTGCTCTTGCTGTTCTTCGCTATTTCTTTTGCCGATTCTTCCATTTTTATAAAAATGATTTTAATAATAAAACAAAAAAGTCCCGCTTCGCTAAAGCCGGTCTTTGCTGTAACACATTATAATTATTTTTCTCGATCATTCTTAATATTGATTTGCCGCCGAGGATTGTCCATTTAATTTCGTACTTCAAACGACCGTTCAAATGATCAACCAATTTTTCGCCTTCGTTAAAAAGGTTGGCAGTTCTATCAATATTATGCTTTACAAGCGCCCTTAAATTAAGATTATTTTCTTTTAACTCAAACATTTTTTCCACGACACCGAATTTTTCCATCTCATTGAGAGGATAGTATATCCTTCCCCTCTCAAAGTCGGTGGAACTGTCCTGCCAAAAATTAGTTAGCTGAAGCGCCGTGCAGATTTTATCGGAAAGCTCGAATGAACCTTCATTCCTAATCTCATTTAACTCTAGAATAAGCCTTCCAACCGGATTTGCCGAATTACAGCAATATGCAAGAAGATCAGAAAAATTTTCGTACCGGCTCTTTATAATATCCTGCCTAAATGCTTGAAGTAAGCTGTAAAAATACTCATGAGTAAGATTTCTTGCTTTGATTGTCGAATGCAGTGCGAGATCAAACAAAGAATCAAATCTTTCACTTAGTAAGTTCGTAAGTCTTTCCTGGAAGTCATCGAGCTTTTTAATTCGGTCTCCCGGTAGTAAATCGCCTTCATCCGCTATATCATCTGCAGTTCGTGCAAACCAATAAATTATCGCGATATGCTTCCGTAAATGCTTTGGAACTAACAGAGAAACGACCGGAAAATTTTCATAATGTTTCTTTGTAAAGTTGATTGCTTCAATATATGCTAAGTCTAAATCCAATTCCTAAATTTTGCCGAATATAATAATTTACCTAATTTTGCTGTGTTAAAATAATTTATTACGACAAAATATAAATGTATTATTTAAATCTTTCTGACAATTTTTCTTTAACTAGATCGGTTACGCTCATCAGCGAAGTCTTCCATTAGAAGTCCTGCTTTTTCACTTCAACTTTAATACTCTACCTTTTACATATTTAAAAAGAGATAATTACATTCAATGAGCAATTTAAAAGAAATAAATAAACGAAGAACCTTTGCAATCATCTCGCACCCGGATGCGGGAAAGACTACCTTAACTGAAAAGTTTTTACTTTACGGAGGTGCAGTACAGCTCGCGGGATCAGTTACGGCAAGGAAGAACCAGCGTGCTTCAACATCAGATTGGATGGAGCTTGAAAAGAAACGCGGTATCTCAATCAGCTCTACCGTCCTTCAATTTGATTATAAAGGATACAAAATAAACCTGCTGGATACACCCGGTCACCAGGATTTTTCCGAAGATACTTACCGCGTTTTAACGGCTGTGGACGCGGTTGTAATGGTAATCGACGCAGCTAAAGGAATTGAAGCGCAGACTAAAAAATTGTTTGAAGTCTGCCGGAAAAGATCAATCCCGATTTTTACTTTTATAAACAAGCTGGACAGACCGACTTTAGATCCGCTTGCTTTGATTGATGAAATTGAAAATGTTCTCGGCATAGGCGCATACCCGATGAATTATCCGCTTGGTACCGGCATCGACTTTAAGGGAGTTTACGACAGGCTGACGAAAGAAATTCACCTGTTTGAAAAAACTACCGGCGGACAATTTATAGCCCCTGTTTCAGTACATGGTTTAACTGATCCTTTAGTCAAAGAAAAATTAAGTGAAGAAAATTACAAAATTCTTTTAGAAGAAATTGAAATGCTCGACACTGCAGGTGAACAGTTCGATACTCAATCTGTAATCGACGGAACGCTTACGCCGGTTTTCTTTGGCAGTGCGGCAAATAACTTCGGAGTGCAGCTTTTGCTCGACGGATTTTTAAATTACGCAATTCCTCCGGCTCCGAGAAACAGTTCTAACGGAACTGTTAATCCTGAGGATGAATTCTTCTCAGGCTTTATTTTCAAAATACAAGCAAACATGGATCCAAAGCACCGGGATAGAATTGCATTTCTAAGAGTCTGTTCAGGGAAGTTTACAAGGGATATGCAGGCTACGCATACCGCCAGCGGCAAAAAACTGCGGCTCTCCAATTCGCAAAAATTATTTGGGCAGGATAGGGAAACTGTGGACGAAGCTTACGCTGGAGACATCATTGGCTTTGTAGGAAATTCTAATTTCGGTATTGGTGATACGATTACAGAAAATCCGTCTGTTGTTTTTCATGAAATACCTAAATTTGCACCTGAACATTTTGTGTTTATGCATAACCCAAATCCTTCAAGCTACAAAAAATTCCGGGATGGTCTCGATCAACTTTTACAGGAAGGCGTAATCCAGGCATTCTATCTAAAGAGCTCCGGACAAAAAATTCCTCTTCTCGGTGCAGTTGGTCCGCTTCAGTTTGAAGTTGTGCAATATAGACTTGAAAGCGAATATAACGCAGAATCAAGGCTGGAACAAACTAACTGGAAGGTTCTACGATGGCTTAATCCTGCTAGCGAAGAAGAATTGGAAAAGATTGTTTTACCGGCAGGCGCTGCCCTTGCAAATGATTCTTTCGATAGAAATGTTATATTGTTAACAAGTGAATGGTCACTAAATTATTTCAAAGAAAAATATCCTAAAATCGAGCTTTCGGATATCCCGTTTGTACAGGAACCTATTGAAGCGGCTAAATAATTTAATAAATAGATGAAAAGCTCCAAATTCAACTATGAACTTTACTTCGATTTATCTCCCGACTTATTATGCATTGCAGGCTATGACGGTTATTTTAAGAAAATAAATCCTTCCGTTTCCAATACTCTCGGATATTTGATGGAGGAATTATATTCAAAGTCTATTAATGATTTTGTGTATCATGACGACAAGGATATTAAGGGGAGAGTCCGTGAAGAATTGACTATACAACATCTCATGATTTACGATCGCCGCTAAGCAGCCTGTTAACATGTTTGGAATTGATTGATATTTCCAAGATTAAAGATTTGGAAACAGTTAAACTATCAGAAATTTTAAAATTATCAGGAGAGTATGTAAAAAATTTTTAAAACAAGTATGTTGATTCTATTAGTCAAACGCATAATGCTTTTGCTGTATTGGAAGAAATCGAGCTTAATGAATGCCTTACAAACGTGCTTAAACCAATCAATTCTTTAATTCAAACTTCCAAGGCTTCTATTCAATTTGATTTTACAAATTTGAAGAGATTGCAATTTAACAAAGCATTTATGGAAAGTATTTTTCTAAAAAGGAATCGGTCTATATCTCGTTTATAACCACGTAACAAACTTAGGCGGTCAAATAAACGTAGAAAGTTAAATCAATGAAGGGACGAAATTTGTAATTACCTTTATAGATAAGTCTTATAAAAAAAGCCCGCTATAACTAATAGCAGGCTTATTTATTCTTGCGGGGCCGAAGGGACTCGAACCCTCGACTTCCTGCGTGACAGGCAGGCGTTCTAACCAACTGAACTACGACCCCGGAATTAATTTTCAAATAACAAATTTAAAATTACATTTTTCAAATTAAGACTAAAAATAATTTTAATTTGGGCGGTCAAATATAAATTTTACCGTATGTAAAATCAACCTGTGAACTCTGTTTTTTAAATTCTTCAATTAAAAGAATTAGATTTAAAGATATAAATTCACTAACTATACATCCGTATACCATTATACCTTTTAACTGATGCATTACTAATTTGTTTTCTTTATAAATTTTTATTCGCCGAAAGAAATTCCTACTGCTTTGGCTGCAATAACATTCTGGTTATTCGGCTGTACCAGCTTTTGATGCGAAATAGCATCTTCAATTTTTACATTCTTAATTAAATCTCCCTTAAGCGCAACCATCCTTCCGAATTTATGCCGCGCTGCAAGATCGATTGCAAAAGTTCCGAACTTTGTTGATAAAATTCTGTCAAAAGGAGTCGGGCTTCCACCACGCTGTAAATGTCCTAACACAGTTACTCTCGTTTCCCTGCCGGTATTTTCCTCAATTCTTTTCGCAACAAGTTCTCCTATACCGCCGAGCTGTGTAGGGTCATGGCGCTTTATATCTGTTCCTTTAATAACCATTTCACCGTCTTTCGGCTTTGCGCCTTCTGCTACACAAACAAGGCTGAATTTCTTTCCCTGCAGTTCGCGTTTTAAAATTTTATCATAAACCTTTTCCCAGGAAAATGGAATTTCAGGGATAAGAATAATATCGGCACCGCCAGCAAGACCGCCGTTTAATGCAATCCATCCTGCATACCTTCCCATTACTTCCATGACAATAACTCTATGATGTGAAGACGCTGTTGTATGCAGCCTGTCCAATGCTTCGGCAACAACGTAAACCGCGGAATCATGTCCAAAGGTTAAGTCGGTTGCTTCAAGATCATTATCAATTGTTTTAGGAACTCCAATCATATTCATTCCCAACTGACCGAGCTTGTTGCAGATGTGCATTGTCCCGTCGCCGCCTATTGCTATCAATGCATCAAGATTCCATGCCTGGTAGTTTTTTAATGCGGAGTTTGCGCGGTTCACAATCTCAATCTTCCCGTCTTTTGATTCAGGCCAATGGAACGGATCGCCTTTATTTGAAGAGCCTAAAATAGTGCCCCCTCTGCCCAATATTCCCGAAACATCATCGTTTTTTAATTCGCGGGCTCGTCCTTCAACCAAACCTTCGAAGCCGTCGATAATTCCCAATACCGACATTCCGTAATCTTGAGCAGGTTTAGTAACACCGCGGATTACGGCATTAAGCCCGGGGCAATCGCCGCCTCCCGTTAATATTCCTATTCTTTTTACTTTAGAATTTCTTGACATATATGTTCCTCTTTAACACATAATTTACTAAATGATTTTTTTTGTTGTTTTGAAATGAATCTTTACCAGCTCTTTCAACTTGGCTTCACCGAATCTGTTTTTTATTTCATTGGCAGTCTTCTCAACCATAACCGAGGCGCCTTTTTGAAGCTCGATTCCCAAAACCTGTTTTTGTACATCAAACCAATCCGAGAATTTTTCTCTCGCTAAAATTGAAGCAGCAGCTACCGCCGTATAGCGTTCTGCTTTTGTTAATTGATGCAGTAAAATATTCTTTCCTTTTTCCTGTAATGAATTTCTAATATAGCTTTCATCGCCGAACTTGTCGCTAATCGCTTCACCGGCAGGATTATTTTCAAGCAAGTTTTCAATTACCTTAGCATGACCCCAACCGAGTATCCTGTTTACGTTTCCTACCCGTTCATGGAGCTGATTGTATTTTTCAGGATTTATTACGACCAGACTGAATTTTCCCGCAGATATTTTTTTTATTTCTGAAGAGATTTTTCTGATAGAATTTTCCGACAGTTCCTTACTGTCTCTTACACCGATCTTTTTTAATTCAGCCGAAGTTTCTTTATCAACATAGACACCGCATATTACAAGCGGACCAAAATAATCTCCTTTGCCGGATTCATCGGTGCCGATGTAGCTTTCCGGTTCATGGATTTCCAAAGACTCTTTCTTAAACAACTTCCCGCCGAATAGTAATTCACTAACCTTAACATAAAAGCCCGAATCTTTATTGCCTTGAATTACTGTCTTTATTCCTTTGCTGCCAAAGTAAACAAGTAGCTTAAGCTTTGTTTGATTTTCTTTAATATCGACTTCAAAATTATACTGCTTCTTTTCCGGTGCACCAGCTTGATATCCGTTCTTCCTTATTAGCTCAATATACGAAGCAATTAAATTCTCAGCTTTCTGTTCTGATGTATTCATCCAAACTAATTTTTTCGCTGCAAAAATACTCAAATCCTTAATAATTATAAAATGATTGCAATTTTGACTTAATATTTGAAGTTATGGATGTGTTGTAATCCTGTTTGTAATTGTAATCTAAGTTAAGGTTAAATCCTTTTTAGATTACGATTAATTGATAATAGAGAGTTGAGTATTGGACATTAAATATTATCTGTCA
>JAJYIL010000184.1 GCA_021790055.1 Bacteroidota bacterium | reverse complement strand
GAATTATTTTTTATTCGGCACTATTCTTTTCCGGTTGTATTTTTGCAAGCAGCCAGTTGCCAGGATCAAGAGTAATTCCGTCCGGCTTTTTGCCGAAGCTAATTTCCAAAAGCTTTTGACGGCTGTCTATTCGAAATGTTTTAACCATGGAAGTCATGTCATTAAATTGGAACTTAACATCGATAGGAAATTGATAGACCGGGTATCCTTTTTGAATTTGATCAAGATTAAGCACCACATTATAGGAATCAATTTCCTTTTCCACGCTCCATTTATAATTAAGATCGATAATGCCGGTTCCATCGAATACCCATTGCTCAAAGAAGTAACTTAAGCTTTTACCGAAAACTTTTTCGCACTCTTCTTCAAAGTCTTTAGTAGATGCGCTTTTATACTTGAACTTCTGATAATAGCTTCTTAAGATTTTGAAGAACACCGAGTCGCCTACTTCATGACGTAGCATATGAAGCACCCAGGCGCCTTTGTTGTAAACCGTGCTGCCGAAAAGATCGACAGGGTTGTAAACAGTTCCGGGAAAGTCATCCTGGAATTTGTCCATCATACTGGATTGAAGTGAGCCCGCACCGCCTAAATGTTCTGCCCAGAGAGCCTCGCAGTAAGTTGCAAATCCCTCGTTAAGCCAGATGTCCTTCCACGTCTTGGGTCCCACTGCGTCACCGAACCAGTGATGCGAAAGCTCGTGGGCATAAATATCGGTGAAGAACTGTCTGCCACCCACAAAGTTAGAGCCGATTGCAGTAAGTGTTTGAGTTTCCATTGCTCCAAGCTGCCATAAAATTTCTGCGACTCCATATTTTTCTTTTATGAAAGGATATTCGCCGAAAGTTTTTGAGAAGTAGTTCATTATATCGAGATTAACAGGAAAATCTTTTTCAGCTTTTTTTAGCTGGTCTGGAAAAGCATAATACACAATGGACATCGTGTCCGCCTTGTTCTTCGAAATATATTTCTGTGAAAAGGTTTTGTAGTCCGATGAATAAAGACAAACCAGGTAAGTTGAGGTAGGATAAATTGTTTTCCAGTAATAAGTCCGCCGCGAATCATTCGTCGTTATACTAACCAGTTTGCCGTTGGATGCAGAGACTTCGGAAGAATCGTTTGTAATTTTAATATCAAACAGAGCCTTATCCGAAGGAATGTCATTGCATGGAAAAAATGTTGAAGCATAATTTGGCTCGCTTAAATTATACACGCATGACTGTCCGTTTATCTCGCCGAAAACAAATGAAGATAAGCCGACTCTTCTCGGAGTTCCCTCGTAAGTAATATGAACGTTAAAGGAATCATCAGTCGTTTGATTAAGCGGGATTGACAATGTAGTACCTTTGTCTGTATAGTTAGAACTCTTGCCGTTCAGCTCGAGGCTGGAAATTTTCATGTTGTCATAAAAGTTCAGATCGATCTGCCTCATGTTTTTATCAAGCAGCAGACCGGTTATCGTGGCGTCACCCTTCAGCAGTTTCCTTTTTGGATAAAGATGGAAATTGAGATAGTAATGGAGGACATTTATTTTATACTGGCTGCTTAAAATGTATCCTGCCGGAACGTTATCATCTGTAGATAAATCATTAGATGCAGTAAGGCGGCTTAAATAGCTTTGCTTATTAATTTCAGTTGTACCTGTTTCCCATATTGTATTCGATTTCCAGCCGATAAAGATTATTGAAACAGAAAGCAGTGTTAATATAATTTTCAAATTTCTTTTCATTTTCAAAATTTAATAAATAACACAAATTTAATATGAAGTGCAATTGCCAAACAAATCATATTTACATATATTAAAAATACATTTTAGGAGAGGTTATGATTTTTCCTGGATCGTCGATACTTAGAGAGACAATTACTATGATACTGGCAGGCGGACAAGGTGAAAGGCTTTACCCGCTTACTGCCTACCGAAGCAAGCCGTCGGTTCCTTTCGGCGGCAAGTACCGCATAATTGACTTTGCGCTTTCAAACTGCCTGAACTCCGGCTTAAGGCGGGTTTACGTTTTAGTTCAATATAAATCCGATTCGCTTAACCAGCATTTGCTTGAGGCGTGGAGTATTTTTAATCCCGAACTCGGAGAATTTATTTATTCAATTCCGCCGCAGAGAAAATTCAACAACGATTGGTATCTCGGTACAGCAAATGCAATTTATCAGAATATAAATCTGTATAACGACAGCAAGAGCGTTAGCTGGGTGCTATTGCTTAGCGGCGATCATATTTATAAAATGGATTACATGAAGATGCTTCAATTCCATGTAGACCTTAAAGCGGATCTCTCGATCGCCTGCATCGAAGTACCGAAAGAAGAAGCGAGCAGGTTCGGCATTGTAGGCGTCGACGAAAGTCATAATGTAAATTCATTTATAGAGAAGCCTACAACTCCGCCGGAGATACCCGACAGCCCCGGCTATAGCTTTGTTAATATGGGTATTTATGCTTTCAACGCCAAAGCGTTAAGAGAAGTATTCAGCGAGATGGAAGCTCAAAAAATTAAAGCTCATGACTTTGGGAAAGATGTTATTCCTTTCATGGTAAAATCTAATAGGAACGTTTTAGCCTACAAGTTTTTGGATGAGAATAAGAAGACAAAATCATACTGGAAGGATATTGGAACAATCGACAGCTACTACGACGCAAGCATGGACCTAATAGCCATTACGCCGGAATTTAATTTATATGACCACAATTGGTCTATAAGAACCCACCAGTATCAATTCCCGCCCGCAAAGACCGTATCGCACGAAGGCGAGCGAGTCGGACGCACCCTGAATTCTTTAATCTGCGACGGTTCGATTGTATCCGGCGGCTTGGTTGAGCGCTCTCTTCTTGGACCTAATGTAAGAGTAAACAGCTTTTCATATGTAACTGACTCCATTATAATGAACAACTGTAACATAGGCAGGCATGCAAGAATACGACGGGCAATACTGGATAAGAATATAAATGTGCCTGAGGGATATGAGATCGGATTCGATCTTGAAAGCGACAGGAAGAAATTTACAGTTACCAACAGCGGAATTGTCGTAATCGGCAAAAACCAGGTACTACCAATTTAGTTTGCAAGTTGAATTAGACGAGTATTATCCGGGCACCAAGGTATATGGTATACATTAATCTCCCAGTCTTATACCTTATACCTTTATTCTAAAAGTTAGGATAGCCCGCATAGCGGCAAGCCGTAAGAAAGAACGAAACTAATTGAGAATTGAAAGTTGAGTATTGAGCATTGGAAATTTTCAACACTCAATACTCAATTTCCTTTCCATTTTACACAAGATTACATCACGAATGGACTATACGCTTATACCCTTATACGCTTATACCCTATACCTTTACACTGTCTGCCTCCATCAATCCTTGTCAATCTACACTTTATCATAAAAATATTTTATTTATGTTGCTGCAGGTAATTGGAAAAGTTATGGAAAAGAAATGAACCCGGTATTGGAATCAAAGCTTCAAAACCTGCCAGATAAGTCCGGCGTATACCAGTTCAAGAATGAGAAGGAGAAAGTTATCTACGTTGGCAAGGCAATCAATTTAAAGAACCGGGTAAGAAGCTACTTTCATAACAGCGTGGACTCTCCTAAAACTCTGGCGCTTGTAAGCAAGATAAGCGATCTTGAAATTATCGTTACCGATAATGAAGTGGAAGCTTTAGTACTTGAGAATAATTTAATAAAGGAATACAAGCCTCGGTATAATGTAAACCTGAAGGACGACAAGTCTTATCCTTTCATAAGGGTAACAAAAGAGATGTACCCCCAAATTTATCCGACACGCACAATCGTCCGCGACGGATCAAAGTATTTCGGTCCATATACTGATGTTAAGAATATGAAGTCGTCCCTTAGAATGATAAAGCAGATTTTTAAGATCAGGAACTGCAAGCTAAAAATTGATGAAGAGGCAATCGCGAAGAAAAAATACAAGGTATGCCTTGATTATCATATCCATAAATGCGATGGACCTTGCGAAGGCTTTATTTCAGAAGAAGCATACACTGAGCGGGTAAACGGCGTAATAAAGGTTTTAAAAGGAAAGACCGACGAGCTTATTAAAGAGTTAAAAGAAAGAATGCAAGCTGCAGTCGACGCGCTTGAATTTGAACAGGCAGCAGACATCAGGGATAAGATAAGTCAGCTTGAGGCAATTTCTTCAAAGCAAAAAATTGTGAGCGATGACTTTGAAGACCGCGACATTATCTCGATTGCCTATGAAGGCAGAGACTCCGCTTGTTCGGTTTTCAATATAAGAGCCGGTAAGCTTATTGCAAAGAAGCAGCTAAAGCTAAGCATCGAGGAGAATGCCGAGGATGCGGAAATTTATTCCGCAGCAATCAGATTTTATTACGGCGAGTTTGTAGAAATTCCTGAAGAGATTGTTGTTGAAATAGAGCCGGCAGATGCAGGCGCACTAATGGAATGGCTTTCATTAAGGGCAGAAAAGAAAGTTAGAATTACAGTTCCAAAGCGCGGAAGTTTAAATTCCCTTGTTAAGATGTGCAAAGAGAATGCGGTCTTCCAGTTAAAAGAAATCCAGATACAAAAAATGAAGAGGGAAGGACGCGTTCCATATGCCGTAGCTGCGCTTCAACGTGACCTTAGGCTGAACGCGCTTCCGAGAAAAATCGAATGCTTTGATATTTCAAACCTGCAAGGCACAGACACTGTTGCAAGCATGGTTGTGTTTGAAGACGGCAAGCCTAAAAAAAGCGAATACAGAAAATTCATAATCAAGGAAGTTGAAGGACCGGATGATTTTTCGAGCATGCGCGAAGTAATTCGTAGAAGATATTCCAAACTTTTAGAACAGAACGGAGTACTGCCAGATTTAATAATGGTGGACGGCGGCAAAGGTCAGCTTTCGAGCGCAGTGGAAGTTCTCTGCAAGCTTGAAATTAAAAAATACAACATAATCGGTTTAGCTAAACGGCTTGAAGAAGTATTTTTCCCCGGACAGCCCGATCCTGCTTCGATCCCCAAAACCTCTTCCGGGTTAAAGTTGTTGCAGCAGGTAAGGGATGAAGCCCACCGCTTTGCCATCACTTTCCATAGAACTCGAAGAAGCAAGCGGACCATTCAAACCGAATTAACTGAAATAAAAGGGATAGGTCCATCGGCAGCTAATTCCCTTTTGAAAGAACTGGGAAGCGTTTCAGAGGTCAAGAGCTCAAACCTCGAACAGCTTGAAAAAATTGTCGGCAGGAAAAAAGCAGAAATCATTTTGAAATATTTTGGAGAAAATAAAAATTGAAGATGGGAGCCAAAGTTGTTAAAGATAAATTAATAGTGAAGAAAATTATATTAGAGTATTTTGAAATGATAGAAAGTGAATGGGATGAATTTCAGAGAAGGAAGCTGAGATGAAAAAATATCATTAGGTAAAAGAAATTATTTTTCCCGATGATGAAATTAAAATTAATGTTGACGGCAAACTATGCACGCTTCGCATTGAAGCTATATCAGAACGGCTGGCAAAGGCTTCACAATCTGACAGAGAATACTATATAATATCTTCTATGAAAAAATGAAGGCAAAAATATTTAACGGAGAATAATGCAGCTTTGGATTATTACAAGGGAATTCTAATATCATATCTACTTTTCACATTTCAGCTGGCATATTGCAATGACGGAAATGTTACGGATTCTTCTAAGACTATGAACTTCTATTATCTACGGGATACTGTCTTTACACTTCATCCGTATTTTCTTGAACTAAACTTAAGAACGCAGACAGGATACCTGCATTCAAAAGAAGGATGGACGAAATCATTTGGTTTCTCCAGCGGAACCGATAGGCTTGAAGAAGGAATTAAAACTAAAGAAGGATTGTTCGTCATTCAAGCTAAGCTTGCAAGATGGTATTCCAGGCAGTTCGACAGCACACTTATGATTAACTGGATGGGATTTAACTTCGGCATTGGCTTCCATGCGCTTAAGACTTCCGGCTATTACAGGTATTTAGGTAAAATGAAATCATCGCACGGCTGTGTCCGGATTGCCCGTAAAATGGCAAAGGAGTTGTACAATATTATTGATATCGGTACACCTGTGCTGGTTGACAATGGCAATAGTGCAGTTGCCGTAACATTTACCGATTCAACAAAAAGATTTTTATCTTTTACGTATAAGGAAGTGCACAGAATTATTTTATACCGTCTTAAACAAATATATTCGGGCAGATATTTTATAAACAGCCGCCCGGATATTCTTATTGATAAATTTAACGTATATTCCTTCCTCAAATCCTTGAATCGCACTTATCTTCCTGACCAAGCAGCAATTTTTGAAGAAGGAGAAATCTTAACTTGTGGTGTAATTCCTATTGGTTCTGCCCATATTACCAACGATATCGCCATTGGATTACGCATTAATATTGATGTAGCAGAACAGATTAAAATTAAA
>JAJYIL010000183.1 GCA_021790055.1 Bacteroidota bacterium | reverse complement strand
AGACAGTACATATACGTGGTTATCGGTAGATAAAGCCTCATTGTCGGGAACATTTATTCAAGTTCCGGAGAGAGCAGACGTTCCTCTAAATGCCAACGAACAATTGGTTGTTGAGCTTTATTCCAAATAATAAAATTTTATTGAATTAATTTTTAGAGGATTAATAAATGAGTGTATCAAACTTAAAGATGCCTGAAGCAGTAGTTCTTGATGAGACGAGTTATTCAAATAATTTCGGCAGGTTCTTTCTTCAGCCTTTAGAAAGAGGCTACGGAGTTACGATGGGTAATTCGCTCAGGAGAGTATTGCTTTCGTCGCTTAGCGGTGCCGCTATTACTTCCGTTAAATTTTCGGGAGTGCTTCACGAGTTCACTACTATCGAAGGTGTTGTTGAAGACGTTTCGGAAATTATCCTTAATCTAAAACAGGTAAGACTGAAGCTTCTAAACAAGAAGCCCAATAAAATTGATATTTCATTCAGCGGAGAAGGTGAGTTTACCGCTGCCGATATTCAAAAGCACAGCACCGATATTGAAGTCCTTAATCCTGAGCTTCATATTGCTACGCTAAACAAGAATGCAAAGTTCGATATCGAAATTAGAGCCGGTCGCGGCAAAGGCTATGTACCTGCTGCAGAGAATGTTGCACCCGACCAGACTATTGGAGTGATACCAATCGATTCTATCTTCACCCCGATAAAGATCGTAAAATACGATATTGAAAACGTTCGTATAGGCGATAAGAACGATTATGAAAAACTGACTTTAGAAATTACAACCGACGGCTCGATTACTCCGGATGATGCGCTTACACAAGCTGCAAAGATTTTGAAAGAGCATATCCAGTTATTCATCAACTTCGACATCGAGCAGGAAGAAGAACAAGCTTCCAGCGCAAAGGACAGTGAGAGAGACAGAATCAGGAAAATCCTTCTTACCAATGTTGATGATCTTGAGCTTAGCGTACGGTCTCACAATTGCCTGAAAGCGGCAAACATTAAGAACCTTGCAGAGCTTGTAAGAAAAGACGAGTCCGAGATGCTGAAGTTTAGGAATTTCGGAAGAAAGTCCCTTGCCGAGCTTATGGAAATTGTTGAGACTCTTGGTCTCGAATTCGGTATGGACGTAGAAAAATATTTAAAAGAAGAAACAGAAAGCAATTAGGTTTTTTATGAGACACAGAGTTAAAGGAAGAAAGTTAAAGCGTACCGCGAGCCACAAGCAGGCTTTGTTAAGGTCTATTGCTACTTCGCTTTTAAAGCATAAAAGAATTAAAACAACGGTTGCTAAAGCTAAAGAAGCTCGTCCGTTTGTTGAGTCATTAATTACTAAGGCACGCAAGAACGATTTAAATGCCAAAAAGCTTATCATCGATGAGATTAAGGATAAGGAAGTAGTTAAAGAATTATTTAACGAAATAATCGGGAAAATCGGTGGAAGACCTGGCGGTTACACCAGGATAGTAAAGCTTGGTAGAAGACCCGGCGATGCTGCAGATATGGCAATTATCGAGCTAGTAGATTACAACGACGTGATAAACGCTAAAGCTGAAGAACATAAAGAAAAGAAAGAAGCTAAGGCAAAGGTTAAGAAGGAGAAAGAAGCAGCCGAAGAACAAGTTGAAGAAGCAAAAGTCGTCGAAGAAAAATCTAACAAAGAATAATTAAAAAACACCTTTAATTTACAATCCCGGTTCAGCCGGGATTTTTTTATGTTTGAAAAACAAGAGTTTATAAAACCGGTTTACAATCTGAAAGAATTGCCTTCGGATAAATTGCCCCAGGTAATTCTTTGCGGCAGGTCCAACGTAGGCAAGTCGTCTTTCATAAATTCATTATTTAACAGGAAGAGCCTTGCAAAGACGAGCTCAACGCCGGGGAAAACGAGGTCTATAAACTTTTATTTAATTGACAATAAATTTTATATTGTCGACTTACCCGGTTACGGCTATGCAAATACCAGCATATTGGAAAGAAAGCGATGGGGAAAGCTAATCGAGGATTTTATTTCAGCCAATAAAAAAATTTCTCTTGCCTTTCATCTTGTAGACTGCAGGCATAAACCTACCGAACTGGATTTGCAACTAAATTCTTTTCTTATTCATGAAAAGATTCCGTTTGTAATAATATTAAATAAAGCCGATAAGCTTAAGCAGTCGGAGTTTATGCAGGCAAGAAAGAATCTGGAAGAAATTTTTGGAAGGGAAATAGAAACAGCATCTCCAATTTTCTATTCTTCAATTAAGAACCTTGGTAAGAAGGATGTTCTTGCCAAACTTTCAGGTTTATTTTATGGCTAAGGGTTTGAGTGTTTGCTATTATAAAATTGTAAAATTATATTAACAATCAATTTTTAATATCTGTAAGTAAAATTATACATGGACCGCAAGCAGAAAAAGAGAATTTTAATTTTTCTATTTATTCCGCTTTTAGCCGCAGTGTTGTTATTTACAGAAGACATGACTATCAAGATAATTACAATCGCCCTGATTGTAATTTATGTTGCCTTCATAATCTTTCTGCGCGATTCAATCAAGTTTGCAGGCCCGTATATTTCTAAGGAACTAAGCGATGAAGAAGCGGATGAACAGTTAACTGACGATGAAACTCCTGAGACGGAAGAATCTTTTGAAATTGTCTCGAAGAATAAAAATCTTGAAATCATAACTGCAGAGAATTACTCGCCGGATTTTCGAATTCCCAAAACGACGTTAAAGCCGCCGGACCTTAAAGAACGCTTCGAAGAGATTGCAAACGAGTCTTTACCACAGGGAATAGGTCAAGATGGACAGTTTACTTTTGTTCTTGAAAAAATGCTTGCGGTAATTAAAGAGGCTTACTCGGCGCACACGGCAATTTTCTTCTGGTACAATAATAAAAAGGAAAAGCTCTCAATTGAGAAGTACCTTAGCAGTACAAACGAAGTTGCAAACCGCAAGTTTGACATCGAAGATGATATATTGAGTAAAATCGTTCAGAAAGGCGAGCCGGAGCTTCTAAGCGACATTTCTCCGGCTGCAGAAGCTGATGTAATTCGTTATTATACCGTACCGCAGGCAATCAGAAGCTTCGTCGGTGTTCCGCTGTTTTATGATAAATCTCTAATTGCTATCATTGCAATTGATTCGAAGATGGGCGACGCTTTCGGAATAGAAACAATTTATTCTCTCGGAAGATTTGTAAGAGTTATTACGATGCTCATAACAATCTTCGAGGAAAAGCATTCCGATACAATCTCCCAGCAAAGGCTGAAGGGGCTGCTGGCATTAATTCAACCCGACAGGCATTTTGAAAATGAGGAAGACATGATTGCCTCAATTCAGAATTGCGCCGGGTATTTGCTTCACTGGGATGCCTTTGCTTTTGTTTATTTCCATCCGCTGCAAAAATGCTTTAAGACTAAAAGGATAATCAACAACACCAGCTTAAAGTACGTGGGCGAGAACCTTGATATTGAACTTACAGGAACGCTTGTCGGAAAATCAATTGTAACCGGCATGCCGGTAAAGATTGATGATACTTCTGCCGCAGAATATAAAAGATTTTCCAAAGTTGAGAGTGTAAGCTTTGACGGCTCCTTCGTTGCTATTCCGGTTGTTTACGATAATCAAAACTTCGGCGTACTTTGCTTTGAAAGCCTGAAGAAGAATGCCTACTCAAACCAGGATGTACAGTTCTTGAAGAATTCAGTGAATATTTTCGCTTTCATGATTTATTCTTTCTCCACCCAGCTTTTGCTAAAAAGCTACCTCGCGCTTGATCTTGAAACAAAAACCCTGAACTCCGATACTTTTAAAGAAAGACTCGCGTCGGATTTATACAAGGCTGCGCAGTTCAAAGTTTCCGGCGCAATCGCATTAATTAGGATAGATGATTTTCTCGAACAGGAATCTCTGTTCGATGGTAATCCCTTTCCAAAGGTACTCGCGTCAGTTTCAGAAACGATTGCGCAGGAGATGACGCCGTTAAACATTTTCGGCAGGATTTCTGAAAAAGCTTTTGGCGTGTATTTTTTCAATGCTACTACTAAGGATGTTTTTCTTTGGGCTGAAAAGCTTCGCGTTAAGATTGCTCGTAAGCCGATTGCCGTCGTATCGAAACAAACAACTTATACCGTCTCAATAGGTGTAGCTTCCGCAAATAATAAAACAAATCCCGACGAAGTTATTTATAACGCAGACTTAGCACTTCAAAAAGCATTGGAGCGAGGCGGGAACACTGTACGAAATATAAATTAAAATGAATAATTTCTTTTTCATAGTTCTTGACGGCGTTGGTATAGGCGAGCTGCCGGATGCTGCAAAGTATGGCGACGAAGGAAGCAATACGCTTTACAACATGTCCAAAGTTGTAGGCGGGTTAAATCTACCCGGCTTGCAAAGGTTGGGACTTGGAAATATAAGCGAGATAATTGGAGTAGAGAAAGTTGAGAACCCTTTAGCCTCTTACGGAAAAATGCGGGAAGTATCAAACGGTAAAGACTCCACCACTGGGCACTGGGAGCTTGGCGGATTGTACGTCGATACAAACTTCTCATACTTCCCGGACGGCTTCCCGGAAGATTTAATGAAAAAATTTTTAGCGTTTACGGGATGTAAAGGCTTTCTTGGAAACAAGGCTGCATCGGGAACTGAGATCATAAAAGAACTTGGTGATGAGCATGTAAAAACAGGCTACCCGGTTGTTTACACATCAGCCGATTCGGTTTTTCAAATTGCTGCCCACGAAAATATAATACCTCTCAAGAGGCTTTATGAAATTTGTTCAATAACGCGTGAACAAGTTTTAACTTCGCCGGTCATTATCGGCAGAGTAATTGCCCGACCGTTTGTCGGGACATCCGGAAATTATACAAGAACAACCAACCGGAAAGACTTTTCTCTCGACCCGCCTTCAGATACAATTCTCGACGTTCTCTTGAAAAATAATATTGATACAGTTGCTATCGGAAAGATAAATGATTTGTTTAACTACCGCGGAATTAAGATCCGGGAAATAACAAAATCAAATGCTGAAGGCTTCGAAAAGCTGTTAGAATTCTCATCTAAAGTAGCGAACAGTTTCGTTATGGCAAACCTTGTAGACTTTGATGTTTACTTCGGTCATAGGAATGATCCGCAAGGATTTGCGCATGCGCTTAAACAGTTTGATGATTTCCTGCCACAGTTTCTTGTCAAGCTTGATGAATCAGATGCAGTAATAATTACAGCCGACCACGGCAATGACCCTACAACGCCCAGTACCGACCACAGCAGGGAATATGTTCCGCTTTTGTTTTATAGGAAAGGTTCGCCCTCAAAAAACCTTGGAACAAGGAAAACCTTTTCCGATGCGGCTAAGACTGTTGCAGATTTTTTTAAAAAAAATAATAGCTTAAAAGGAACCGGTTTCTTATATTAGTCCAGGCAGAAATAAAAATTTTGGATTGTGAATTCTTTCAAATTTCATCAAAATTAAATAATAGCCTTTGCTGGAATTTGAAAGGGAGCCCCCAAAACTTGACTGCTAATTGTATCTTTAAGGAATGTAAATTATATTCGCACGGAATGTAAAAATTCATCCATAAAATTCTGAGGACCTTTTGTTTTTAGGAAAAGTTATAGGGACGGTTTGGTCGACGAAGAAAGATGAAAATTTGGTTGGCGCCAAATTTCTGATTGTTAAGCAGCTCGATTTAAATCTAAATGAAAAGGATAGCTTTGTAGTTGCCGTAGACAGTGTTGGTGCCGGTGAAGGCGAGATAGTACTCGTTGCAACCGGAAGCTCATCGAGACAAACTGAAATTACGAAAAACAAACCGGTTGATGCCGTAATAATGGCAATTGTGGATAAGCTTGATATCGCCCTTAAAGAATATCTTGTTGAACATCAGGAGTAATTAGTTACATAGGCATTTTGTACGCAAGCTGGTTCGCCGGCGTGACTGCAAATTGTTAGTGAAATAATTTCACGGTGTGTAAATATTTCCGTCAAGCGAAATAATTTATTGAATAATATTACCTGAACAACTTAAAAATAAAGGCACAGTAATTGTATCTTGGTAAAGTAATAGGCAACGTGTGGGCTACAAAAAAGTATCCTGCGCTAAACAGCTTTAAGCTGATGTTTATTCAGCCGGTAAACGCAGATCTGGAAAATACAGGCGAGCCTTTAGTTGCCGTTGATACGGTTGGTTCTGGGCCGGGCGAGATAATTTATTACATAACCGCATCGGAGGCTGTAATTCCGCTACCGGTTGATATGGCGCCGGTTGACGCATCGATAGTTGGAATTGTGGATTCGATTAACGTGGAAAATAAATAGCAAGGTGAGAAGATGAAAATTACCAAGCAATTTACAAATCGCGAAAGTCTGTCCTTAGATAAATATTTACAGGAAATAGGAAGAGTACCGCTGCTTACCTTTGAGGATGAAATAAAGCTTGCT
>JAJYIL010000182.1 GCA_021790055.1 Bacteroidota bacterium | reverse complement strand
TAAATCCCGGTATTGTATTAGAAAAAGATGAAGAAGAAATTTCATTCGGCAGCGTGTTTTTTACTCTAGAATACTTCAACGGGAAAAGCCTGCTGAATTACCGAAGACTCAATGATGAAAAGATTCTTAAAGAAGTCATCCGGCAAATCTGTTCGGTTCTTCACTATCTGCATCTATCCAACTATATCTATTATGATTTAAAGCCGGAGAATATATTAGCTGCAGATGTGGGCGGGGCGCCGGTAATTAAGATGATTGACCTCGGCTTTGCGCAGTATATCTTTGGTAATAATGAAAGCTTAATCCGGGGGACTGCAGAATACATCGCGCCGGAAATACTAAAAAACCGGAAGCATGATTTCCGTGCAGATCTTTATTCGCTTGGAATTATACTTTACAGGATTGTTTACGAACGATTCCCTTTTGAAACCGGTAATGAGCTTGAAATCTATAAGTCGCACGTTGAAAAAGAATTTGAATTCCGGGGAAGCGATTATTCTTCCAAGTTGATTGATGTGATTAAAAAATTATTGAGGAAAGAACCGGAAGAGCGCTACGGTAATGCAGTGCAGGTATTAGCTGACCTTGATATCCCTGTAGATGAAAGTCTTACAAGGGATTGGCTGCCTGCAAAAGTATTTGCAAACCGGAAAGATTCTTTGACTATTCTGAAAACTTACCTGGCGGACAATTCAAGCGGAGAAGTATTTACGGTGCGGGGCTCGGAAGGCGCAGGCAAGACTGCACTGGCTTATGAAATCTATGCCGCGGAAGACAAATGTATATTCGTGGAAAACAACAGTTCGCGTACAGGCGTAGACTTCGTGAATTCCTTCCTTAACAAAATTCTTTTCACTCATTTTATCTACCCCAATCTATCCGTTGAGGTAAAGAATAAAATCGAGAGGATAAAATCCGACAGATCCGGTGAGCTTGTTAATAATGTTAAATCAATCTTAAATGAGATTACGGAGAAAAATAAATTCATTCTGATACTAGACGCATTTAACATTTACAACAGCTTTGCGATAGAGTTCTTCAAGAGTATTATCCCGATACTACAGGTAAATAAAATAAAGGTAATACTTACTGAGAATACCGACAAGCCGTTTATTACTGATTTCATACACAACTTGCGCGAAGTAAACCTGACGCCGTTTACGGAAATACATTTAAATGAATTCCTAGACAAGAGCTATTCGTCGCTCTTCCCTAAGGATGATCTGAGGAAATTAATTATTTCTTATGCCGATCTGCTGCCGGGAAATTTAGAAAGCTTTATAAAAGATATAATTCTGCTGAAGATTCTAACCTTTACGCCGGAAGGAATAAAAATCAGCACCGATACTCACGCAGTATCTCTTCTTAAAAGCTCGCATGAAGAAATTTATGACTTGCGTTTCAAGTCACTTACGAAAAAAGAAAAAGAAGCCGCGCAGTATCTCTCAGCTTTTGAAATAACGGTTGGATGGAAGGAAGCCGCCTCATTTCTAAAGCTTTCGCATGAGGAGACTTTGTTAGTCTTTGCAAAGCTTGAGCAGAAGAATATAATACTTCCGGCTCAGTCAAACTCAAATCCGATTTTTGTATCGGAAGGCTTAAAGCGCTTTATTTATTCAACAATAAAAGATAAGAAAAAGTTTCATGCAGCAGTTTCAAGGCGCTTAACAGAAGGCTTCCCGGATTTCAATAAGATAGAGCTTGCCATGCAATTCGAGCTTGCGGGTGATTATTATTCGAGCAGCCGGGTATTGCAAGAGGAACTAAATAACGCCGATGCGATCTCTGCCTATGCCTATGAAAAGACAATTCTTCAACGCATGGTTAAATTTCCTCTTGATAAAAAGGAAATTGCCGGAATTAAGCTAAACCTGGCAAATATCTGTTTTAAGCTTAGTGAATACAAAGAAGCGTTAAGTCTCTTAAAGGTACTGCTTAAAGAAAAGAATATTGAAAAGGAAAGGCTGCCGCTTCAAATTCTTGAAGGAAGAAGCCTAATCGGTTTAACCGAATACGAAGAGGGCAAAAATATTTTAGAGCCGCTGCTGGAAAAAGCAAAAGACAGCCGCACACGTCAACTTCTTCTGCTGGAAATTGCAACTGTCGAATTTAATCTTAATCAATATAACAAATCATTTGAAACTTGCAGAAGAATTATCGCTGACAACGCTGCACCGGAAGAAATGGGACAGGCTTATGAAATGCTCGGATTAATCTCTTTATATAAGGACAGTGATCTTGACGGGGCGCTGGAAAACTTCAATAAAGGGAATAAAGCTTACGAGGATGCCGGGCTAAAATTCAGAACTGCGCAGATGCAGATGAACATCGGCAACATATTCGGCATGAAGGGTGAAAATGAAAAGGCTTATTCATTCTGGACAAAATCCCTGGAAATTAATCATTCAATCGGAAACCTTGACCAGGAGGCAAAGATATATGTTAACCTCGGAATATATTACCAGGACAACCTGAACTTTGAGAAATCGATTGAGTCATTCCGGAAAGCGCTTGCAATCTTTACAAGCCTTGGAAATAAAAAGGGACTCGGTTTAACCCAGACTAATCTTGGAGAAATTTATACGCTTACCTGCGAGTATCAAAACGCAGCAGAAGCTCTTACCTCGGCAGTTGCTATATTTGATAAGCTTCAAAATAAAGAAGAGAAGCTTGAAGCCCTCGTAATGCTGGGGAAAATGGACTTTGTTACGGGCGACTACGAAGGTCTTGATTCAATTATAAAAGGATACCATGCATCTGTGGATTCAATCGATCTCCCGGAGAAGTACAAGAACTATTATGAACTATTGGATCTTCTTAAAATTTTTGCTAAAGGAGAAGCGGACAATTTAATTACGATGTCTGAAAAGCTTAAAGAATTTTTCCTTGAGCAGGCAAGCCGGTATGATTATTTCCTTTGCGCTACGCTAAGTGTGAAATCATTAATCCGCTCGGGAGATAAGGAGAAAGCTTATGAAGAGCTTCAAAGTGAAGAACTGCTGAACTTCTGTTTAAATAATTTAATGTTTGAAGCTGAAAGAAATTATATGATTGGCGCAGTGCTTGAAAATGATGAGACGCTCGATCAAAAATCCTTTATGGATTACTATCTTTCTGCTTACGAAATGATTTCGGAATCATACGTAACAGAGCTTACCTGGAAAGTTTTATATGCCCTTGCTAAAACTTACGGCGAAAGAGGCAACGCAGGTAAGGCGGCAGAGTTTATCAGATTCTCGGAATCTTTGATTAATTTTACGGCAGGAAATATTAAGGACCCGCGGCTAAGAAATTCTTATTTGAATCAACCGGAAAGAAAAGAGGCGCTGGAGAAGCTCAGCCTTCTTCACGAGAAATATTTGTAATGCAAAAGTTTCATGCAAAAATAAAAGTATATTCAGACGTAAAGGATGTATCGTCTATCCATTCCGCGCTCAGGCAGCTTGAAATGAAAGACCTGCCGGTAATTATTCAAAACACGAAAAGATTTTCCATAATTCCGAACGACATTATAATCCTCCAGTTGAACGATATAGAATCCCCGCTGCTGAATAAGCTGGTAAAAATAAAGAACAACGTAAAGAACAAGGTAATCTTCGTTATCCCGGAGAACAATGCCTTGCTTGTCAGCTCGATTGCAAAGTTAGGCTTTATAGATATTTTTGTATTGCCATTCGAGCTGTACAAGCTTATTTCATACCTAGAAGAAATAATTATAAACAATGCATACCTTACAACAGTGCTGCCGACTGAAAAGTTTGCCGAGAACATAGACGATTTCGATTCAATTATCGGCGGCTCTGAAAAGCTTAAAAAGGTAATCGACTTCGCAAAGAAGGCTGCCGAAAAGAAAGACCTGAACATTTTAATTCGTGGTGAGACCGGTACGGGCAAAGGTTTACTTGCAAGAGCAATACATAATTTTAATAAAGATAAGAAGGGTTCTTTTGTTGATATTGTTTGTTCATCAATACCGGAAAACCTGCTCGAGTCCGAGTTATTCGGATATGAGCCGGGCGCATTTACAAACGCAAAGAACCGTAAGCTTGGTCTGTTTGAGCTTGCTGAAGAAGGAACATTGTTCTTAGATGAGATCGGCGATCTCTCAATCGACATTCAAAAAAAATTACTGCGAGCAATAGATAAAAAGATGATACGCCGGCTTGGAGGACTGCACGACATCCCGGTAAATACAAGGATAATCTCTGCAACAAACATGAACCTTGAAAGCTTAATTGCAGAATATCAATTCCGTAGCGATCTATACCATCGCTTAAACGTAATAATGCTTGAGCTGCCGCCGCTGCGTGAAAGGGGCGATGACGTACTTTTGCTTGCAGATCATTTCATAAAAGAATTCAATATGCAGTTCAATAAGAATGTAAAGAAGATAGATAACGAGGCTAAGAATTTTATTATTAAATACCCGTGGGTTGGGAATATAAGAGAAATTAGAAATACATTCGAGCGGGCTGTTCTACTTTCCAGCCAGCCGGTATTAAAACTAAGCGATCTTTCGAACATCGTAAATATGATGCCGGTAAAGGAAAGTAAAGAAAGCAAGGAAGATTTCGTCTTTCCGCAGCATGTCCAGCTTGAATTGAATTATACTTCAACTACACTTCAAATATTAAACCAGGAGTATATCCGGCAACTGTTGGACAAAACCAACAATAACAAATCTAAAGCTGCAAAATTCCTTGGAATTTCGAGAGCGAGACTGGATAGACTAGCTAAATAAAATAGGGAGTATGGAGTAAGTAGTCTTAGTTGAGCGTAAATGTAAAGACGAACATTAAAATCGAAAAACGAAACGGGCAATGTAACCGTTGCTTTAACCGGAATTATCATACTCACCGAAATAAAAATATAAGCTGATTTTCTTTTTCCAATATGACCCAAATTTTCCTAATGGAAAATTTGCCCTTCGGGCCGCCAAGCTCTAATATATATTTATAAACTATTTATAAAGCTAAGTCTTAATTTACCTACAAATCTAATTCTTACTTTTGCTTGGCGGGGTTAACCCCGCTATAAAATTTTTTAATAAAAAATTTTATAGGCAGCCTTTGGCATAAAATTCATTCCTAATGAATTTTATGGGGTTAATGATTTACCGTTAGTACACTTTCTATTTTTTCAATTATTTGAGAGACTTTCCATTTGGTCGAAAACTTGAATTCTCTATTTAACATAATTTTTACTTTCTAAAATCCATAACTTTATTTATTACAGAGTTAGCCATAAAGAAACAGCAGTTTATTATTGTTTAATGAACTCTAAAACATTTTTACAAAGCTCTTTTGAAAGCGGCAAATCGGGATTGCCGTAACTTTGAAAATTTTTCACACGGTCTGTTGTAGGAACATTCTTTAACACATGGTTCATGTTTTTGACTATAACTAAGTTTGCATTCCTATCGGCGTGTGCAAGCAACTCGGCGTCTTTTACATCTACCTGAAGATCTGTTGTACCTTCAACAATTAAAATTGGAATTGAGAGTCTTGATATTTCTTTAACCGGATCATATTTAAACCAGGATATCAAGTACGGCTGAACGCTTGGTTTAAAAAGCATTGATAAAGAAGGATCTACATCTTTTATGGTTTTACCTTGTTTTAAGCTATCAATATATGCTTCACTTTTATTTAATAATTCATTAGAAAGATTGTTATTTTTTAATTGTTCTTCAATCACAGAATAAATCGGTCTGCCGGCTCCGCATAATGAAATATACATATCTGCATCAGCCTGCCGGGCAGCTATCATTCCGATTAATGAGCCTTCGCTGTGCCCGGCAATAATTATCTTTGAAAAGCGTTTGTCCTTTCTTAAAAATTTTATCCACTCTACGGCATCATTTACATACATATCAAAAGTCAAATTAGATTCATTAACCATTTTATTTGCACCAATGCCCCTCTTATCATATCTTAAAGATGCAATGCCGTTATTATATAACGTATCGGCTAACATTTCTAATGAATTATTCCTTCCTTCCAGCATAGTTGAATTGCCGTTTCTATCCGTCGGACCGGAGCCTGCAATTATCAATACAACATCAACCTGCTTATTTGATTGCGGCACTTCTAATGTTCCGTTGAGCTTATAACCGTTTTCGTCTATTGAAACATCTTCCGTTTTATATAAAGAAGACGTTTCGGCTTTTTGAGGTTCTTTGGTCTCTTCAGCTTTGTTAACCTTGTTCAAAACTAAGGGAAAAGAATATCCGGATTGAAGCCAGTTTCCGCTCATGGTTAAACTATCGGAATTAAATTTACCTTCAAAATATCCTTTAATAATTTTCACATCTAGTTTAATATTTCCATCGCTGTATATAACTGTATCAACCGGGAAAGCCATCGGGCTTTGGTCGGGGCTTATCATTTTAGCCGTTAAGTTTCCGTTTCCATCTTCATTTATTTTAAATTCTATT
>JAJYIL010000181.1 GCA_021790055.1 Bacteroidota bacterium | reverse complement strand
CTTTTGAAAATCATCGACAGCTTTGCTTTTTAAAAATTTTATTTTGTTGTCGTCGCCGCCTTCCATCTCGTAAGCAATTGCGCGGAACTCAACAACGGAACCTTCATTTATAATTAGGTAGATATTTAAAATAATCTCGTTCATATACCGCTTCATTATTTACAAGGTAAAATATGCCAGTCGAGCGGTATATACAAATACAAACTTGCGCATGATGCTTTCAATTTAATTTTATTGCTTTAACCCGATTCCATCGCAAAAAGGATTGGTTGAAGATTTTTTGCAAGTGCACCAGATTACCACCTTCTCTTCGTCGAAACGAACATTCATTGGCTCAATGCCGGTGCCGTAATGAGAGTCGTCGCAGAACGGCTGGGTGTTTGAAAGTCCGCACGCACACCATCGGTACAGCCCGGGCTGCATCAGCATTTCGATTGCCGACTTACTGCAAATTTCTTTTGTAATCATTACGAGCAGTCTATCTCTTTTATCATATTTAAGCATTGAGAGATGCAGGAATGATGGAATAATGGAGTAGTGGAATAATTTACTCCAATATTCCATTACTCCTTTATACATAGCCAAAGGTTATATGCAGATTCATTTTGATTTCATCAAGAAAGCAATCCCGAAAAGTATTATGCTTTTGGTCCAATCATTTTTTCAGGACGCACAACTTCGTCAAACTTTTCAGCCGTTAGCAAATTTAATTCGATTGCTGCCTGCTTCAAAGTTTTATTTTCTTTGTGAGCTTTCTTTGCAACCTTTGCTGCATTATCATACCCGATATGCGGATTAAGCGCGGTTACAAGCATTAACGAATTCTCCAGATTCTTTTTGATGTTCGCTTCGTTAGCTTTAATGCCTACAACACAATTATCAGTAAAGCTCTCACATGCATCTGCAAGAAGTCTTGTTGACTGCAGTACATTAAAAATAATTACCGGCTTAAAAACATTCAGCTCAAAATTTCCACTGGCACCGGCAAAGGTAACCGTTGTATCGTTTCCGAAAACCTGAGCGCAAACCATCGTCATCGCTTCGGATTGAGTTGGATTTACTTTCCCCGGCATTATCGAGCTTCCAGGCTCATTTTCCGGAAGTAGTAATTCACCGATCCCCGAACGCGGACCGGAACCGAGCCAGCGAATGTCGTTCGCAATCTTCATCAATGAAGCTGCAAGAGTTTTTAATACGCCGCTTGTTTCTACAAGTGAATCGTGCGATGCAAGCGCTTCAAATTTATTCCTGGAAGAAACGAAAGGCTTGCCTGTAAGCTCTGCAATTTTCTTTGCAGCCTTAACCGCAAATTCCGGATGAGTATTTAATCCGGTACCGACTGCAGTTCCACCGAGAGCGAGCTCATAAAGATGAGGAAGGCATCCGTCGATTCTTTCAAGCCCGTTTGTTAATTGCTGAACGTAACCTGAAAACTCCTGTCCTAGAGTAAGCGGAGTTGCATCCATTAAATGAGTTCTTCCAATCTTAATAATATCTTTAAACTCATGGGATTTTTTAGCTAGCGTATCGCGAAGCTTAGTAACCATTGGAATTAAGCGGCGATGGATTTCTTCAACAGCGGCTATGTGCATTGCAGTTGGAAAAGTATCGTTCGAAGACTGAGCCTTGTTTACATCGTCATTTGGATGAATCGGCTTCTTGCTTCCCAATTTTCCTCCTGCAAGCTCAATGGCACGGTTGGAAATTACTTCGTTCGCATTCATATTTGTTTGAGTGCCGCTACCTGTTTGCCAAACAACTAACGGGAAATGTTCGTCAAGTTTCCCTTCAATTACTTCATCTGCAGCTTTAATAATTAAGCCGGCTTTATCTGACGGCAAAATGCCAAGTTCTTTGTTTGTCATTGCAGCAGCTTTCTTCAATATTCCGAGCGCTCTAATTATTTCGCGTGGAAATCTTTCGCCGCCGATTTTGAAATTCATTAAAGAGCGTGCTGTCTGAGCGCCGTAGTATTTGTCGGTCGGGACTTTAATCTCGCCCATGCTGTCGGTTTCAATTCTGTATTCCATGTTTCTACACCTTTAAGATTTAATTGAATTTCGTCGATAATCGTAAATCCTTTTCGATATACCAACAATTGAAAAATTTGTTGATAAATTTACAAAAATTTTTACGAGATTGTATCCGGTAATTTTTAATGTTGCCAGTCACATCAGAAAATTTCTACCTGATATAAATATAAGTTCATCTTTGGAACGATTTTTCATCTTCCGAGTCTAAAATATAAATCATTGATAAATGATTTTTATATACAAACCGGCATATTGCGGATATGTCTGATAAACTTCTTGATCAAAAAAAATATATTCGGAACGTCCCTTTGGCGTTAGAAAGATAATACGATGCTTGTAAAAGGTCCATTTGAAAAGGCTAAACTGTATATCGAGTCTCGCCCCAAAATATCTGAAGAGCAAAAATTGATAACAAAAAACGTAAGCCCCGGTCCTTGCATTACCATATCAAGGGAAACCGGTGCACGTGCCGATGTCATCTCTGAAAAGCTTGTAAATTTCTTCCAAAGATATCCCACGGGAAATCCGGTTCCGTGGACGGTGTTCGATAAAAACCTAATTGAAAAGGTTATACGGGATCACAACCTGCCGCAAAGCCTCGGCAAACTAATGGAAGAAGAAAAATATTCGGCGGTAAAATCTTTAATGATTGAACTGCTTGGCGGACAACCTCCAATCTTTACCCTCATCCATAAAACTACAGAGACAATTCTTCAACTGGCTCAACTGGGAAACGTAATAATACTTGATAGGGCTGCTAACGTCATTACATCGAAGCTTAAGAATGCTTTTCACGTGCGGCTGGTTGCACCGCTTGAATTAAGGATAGAGCATGTAAAGGAACTCTTCAATTATAACCGATTGGAAGCGATAGATTTTATAAAGCATGAAGATCATGACAGGAAGGATTTTGGTCAAACTTATTTTCATAAAGATATAAGCGATCCGCTTTTATATCACCTGGTTATTAACACCCAATTATTTTCAGATGACGAAGCAGTAGAGCTAATCGGCAATACTGTTGTTAAGAAGTTTCCTGATATATTCGGCATTGGCGATTAATAACCAAGCGTCTTAGGAATAGAATCCTATCAAATTTAATTTCAAATAGAAACTAGAATAAGGAAACGGTACTGTAATTTCCAATTACTCTTCTCAGGAAAATTAATTATATTTCTATTAATTTAATTCCATACTATCTCGGCAGCTTTTAAAGTTCAAAATTCAAATTGGAGGCGGGTCATGACGATAGTTAAAGGACCTTTTGAAAAGGCAAAGGCTTACATTGAATCTCATTCCAAGGAGCCGCCGGAGGCTCAAAAAATAAAAAAGCCTGGGCCGTGCATTACAATCTCCAGGGAAACCGGCGCCGGTGCCGGATGTGTAGGCGACGAATTAGTAAAATTCTTTCAGCCTTTTAATGAAGAGGATGATATTCCCTGGACGGCATTCGATAAAAACTTAATTGAAAAAGTAATCGAAGATCATCACTTACCTCAAAAGCTGAGACAATTTTTTGTAGAGGATAAGCTTTCGGAATTTAAAGCAACAATCAATGAGCTTCTGGGCATTCATCCTCATGCCTGGATGCTGGTGAGTAAAACGGCAAGTACAATATTTCAATTAGCCATGAAAGGGAACGTTGTTATAATCGGCAGAGCGGCAAACATAGTTACTGCAAATCTGAAGAATACATTCCATGTAAGATTGATCAGTTCTTTTGAAGCGAGGGTAAAACATGTGCAGGAAATACATAGCTTAAATAGTAAAGATGCAATTGCATTTACAAAGAATGAAGACCATGCTAAACAAAATTATTTTAAAAAATATTTTAATAGGAATATTGAAGATCCCCTTCTTTACCATATGATAATAAATACCGACAATATCAGCTACAATAAAACGGCAAGAATAATCGGCTTTGCCGTTATGGAAAAATTCCCTGATTTATTTCAATTTGAAGAAGAAAGGATTTTCAGATTGCCTTAAGTTAAGATAGGTTTTTCTTCCTTGTAAGCATTTAATATAAGTATTAATTTTCCTTGCAATAATAGCACTCTTATCTCGATAGAACTTTTTATTACCCGGTTTGCTCAATCTAAATTATCAAAGGTTTTTTATGCCGATCCCGTTCTGAATGAATTAGGAACTAAAGTATAGATGACTTCGTCAAAAGCATGGTTTCTATCAAAAGTTTTTTACAAGTGCAAAAGATAAAAATTCAGAATAATTATTGGCGGCATCCTTTAAAAGATTATAAAAAGTTCGATAATTTACTGTTAAAGAGTGCCTCCTAAACATTGTGGGAATATTTTTTAGAAAATTGAAGAGGACATTAATGGAATTAACATTGCTTGACAGAAGTAACTATTTAAAAGGACTTTTAGTAGTTGCTAAAAAAGATAACCAGCTTTCCGAGCCGGAAAAAAAGATAATTAAAGGTATCGCTAAAAGGCTTGGCTTTGCTACGGATTTTTATGAAGATACAATCCGGGGACTTCTTGCCAACAAATATATTTCTGAAAATCCAATAAAGTTTTCAGATACGAAGGTAGCTGAGTCTTTCGTAACAGACGGGCTGAACCTTGCATTCGCAGATGACTTACCTGCCGAAAAAGAAATCGACTGGCTGCGCTCCACTGCTTCACTTAATAATTTGAACGATGACTGGTTTAATATCAAGATTAAAAGCACCAAAGAAATCTTGAAATCAAAACCTGGTGATGACATTACACTGTTCTCGATAATTTAACTTTAAAAGTTAAAAACCTCATTCAAATCTTATTAGGCAACAATTTGGTAAACTATTCTGAAAGCTTTCCGGTATAAAAACTAAGCGCAACAAAGTCAGCAGCCTAATTGTGAAAGCATGGCTGCTAGATTATCATGACAGTATGCAACCATCGCGCAGGCTTTCGGGATGCATCCATACTTTTATTTTAATATCGAATTCAAATTGAAATTCTTCACTAAAAAATAAAATCAAAAAAATAATCGAGAATGCCTTGCAGCCGGCAGTTGTTGTTTAGCAGCCTTATCTCTAATTTTGACGTCACATTCTTTAAGTAATTTAATTTTTATAATGTGGCTCAAAATAACCACTTAATTTTCGTCAAGGATTACAAATGAAAAAAATGAAAGCGCTCGTAAAGAAATACGCCGAGCCGGGCTTATGGCTTGAAGAAGTACCGGTACCCGAAGTGGGAGTAAACGATGTTCTAATCAAAATTAAAAAGACCTCAATTTGCGGAACAGACATTCATATTTACAATTGGGATGACTGGGCTAAAAAAACGATTCCTGTCCCCATGGTAGTTGGGCACGAATATGTAGGAACAGTTGAAGCCATCGGCAGCAATGTTCAGGATGTAAAGATCGGCGAGCTTGTCAGCGGCGAAGGTCATATTGTTTGCGGCTATTGCCGTAACTGCCGCGCGGGAAGAAGACATCTTTGCCCGAATACTAAAGGAGTTGGAGTAAACCGCCCCGGCTGTTTTGCAGAATACCTGAGTATACCGGTTTCCAACGTTTGGCACTGTGATCCGTCAATACCGGAAGATCTTTTCGCAATTTTCGATCCTTTTGGAAATGCCACCCACACTGCTCTTTCATTTGATGTACTTGGCGAAGACGTCTTGATTACAGGTGCCGGACCAATCGGAATAATGGCGGCGGCAATAGTTAAACATGCAGGCGCACGTTACGTTGTAATTACCGATATAAATCCTGCACGCCTTGAGCTTGCAAAAAAGATGGGTGTTACACGGACTGTCAACGTGACTAAAGAAAAGCTTTCTGATGTAATGAACGAGCTTGGAATGAAAGAAGGCTTTGATGTAGGGCTTGAGATGTCAGGCAGCTCAGAGGCATTAAAAAGTATGCTTGAAGTAATGTGCCACGGCGGTAAGATAGCATTGCTCGGAATTCTTCCCAATAATGCTGCAATCAATTGGGAAACAATTATCTTCAACGGATTAACCTTAAAAGGAATTTATGGTAGAGAGATGTTCGAGACCTGGTACAAGATGTCGGTAATGATTCAAACAGGATTGGATATCTCGCCGATTATAACTAACCAGTTTCCATTTGAAAAATTTAAAGATGGATTTGAATTAATGAAAACCGGGAACTCCGGAAAGATTATTCTAAATTGGATTTAGAATTATATCTTTGCGTCTTCGCGTCTCTGCGGTAAAAAAAGGACTATAACGACGACAAGCCGCTAAGGAACACAATTTCTTAGAAAGGAAAAAATAATGAACGAATCAATTAAAAAGTTTTATTCTAACCAGCTTCATCAAATAGAAACGGAAGGCTTATTCAAGCGGGAAAGGATTATTGCCGGTCCGCAGAAAGCCAGAATTGAAGTTAAAGGCGGACAGCAAGTTTTGAACATGTGTGCAAATAATTACCTCGGTCTTGCAAATCATCCTGAG
>JAJYIL010000180.1 GCA_021790055.1 Bacteroidota bacterium | reverse complement strand
TTTACATTTGCAACATCGCCGTCGATATTAATCATCTCTCTGCTGTTTGCTTCAGTTATGGGATTTGTCGGAAGATTTCTTCCTTCTGTCCGTGCTGCAAGAATGAATATAGTAAATGCTCTTAGAGCGGCATAAAACTGCATGGACGCATGATTGCATATTATTGTTAAAGTTTTGAGGGAGTAAACATGCAGCCATGCAGCATATACGGGCGCCGGATTGCTCGCAAAAATATTCCCCGAATAATTTGCATCAGCATACGAACCATTATAGGCAGTATGTCATAGACATTTTAGCAGAATGTTGTTGAAAATATTGCAGCCGAAGAGTATATGCTTAATTAGGTTATTCACTTTCCATTTACACTTATGCTCTAATTATTTGTACCGTCAGGTATGTTAAATACTCCAAAGCCAGGGGTAGCGTTTATCGCAGGTTGGATTATTTCCGGTGGGCCGTTTTTCTTATCCCAATTGATTTTAACGCCGTAGTTATACTTTGCATTCAATTCGTGCTAAGCGGACATTTGATTCTTATCGGACTTTACAATAAATACAATCCTTGATCCATCATAAGTTTAGGAAAGTAAACTATCTGAGTTTAAGGTTATAAAAAAAATCACCGGCAGATTTTCCCCTAAAAACTATTTCCATGATTTTATTGAGAATAAAATAAAGTCCGAACAGCTCAAACCAGGTTGATTTGAGCTTTCAGGAATTAAATGAGTTCTGAAAAATTATGCTTGTACCGTTAGCAATTCTTCTTCAATAGCCTTCTTCAGAGTTTCTTTCGGTAAGGCTCCGACAGCCATTTTAGGCTGCCCATCCTTTGGTACAAACAAAAGCGAAGGTATACTTCTTATTCCAAACACAGAGCCGAGCTCCTGCTCAACATCGGTATTTATCTTGTAGAAATTTACCTTGCCAGTGTATTCTTTAGAAAGCTCTTCCATAACCGGCGCAACCATACGGCACGGACCGCACCACGGCGCCCAGAAATCTATTAGGCAAGGAAGCTCTCCTTCGAATTTCCAGTCTTTATTCTTTTCGTAATCGAAAACTTTTGTAAGAAAAGTTTCCTTTGTTAAATCTTCAGGCATTGTTACTCCTTATTTACGTTATAATTTTTATTTCGTTTACAAATATTAATCTTGAACTTACACTTACTCTTAAGCCCATATTGTAAAGAAGAAGTAAGAGTTCAAGTTTAAGAACTTCAAGAGAAAGGAAGAAAGTCTATACTCTTTCCAGCGCTGCAAGAAGTTTCCCTTTTACTTCTTCCGCAATTGATTCCATTTCTTTACTGTCTAAAAGCTGCGTCATTATCATCGGATTGAAGACCGAGACTACACTCTTGCCTTCCTTCTCGTAAACAATAACATTGCACGGCAGAAGCAATCCAAGCTCTTCTTCAAACTGGAGCGCCTTGTGTGCTATCGGCGGATTGCATGCGCCGAGTATTTTGTATTTCTTAAAGTCAACGTTAAGCTTCTTCTTTAATGTTTCCTTAACATCAATCTCTGTTAATACTCCGAAGCCTTCTTTCTTCAGCTCATCGGTAATCTTTTCAATAGCCTGCTCGTAAGGTAGGCTGACTGTCTTTGAAAATCCGTACTTCATCATCTCATCTCCATTAATTGTTTTTCAATTATATCTTGTTTTTTGAACCCAACAAATACCCTGTCTATTATACCATTCTTAACGGCAACGGTAGTCGGTGTCGCCTTTACTCCGAAAATCCTTGCTGTGTTTATATCTTTAGAAATATCGACATCAAAAATATTGCTGTGGCTCTTCTGCAAATTCTTTATCACCGGTGTCTGCATTGTACAAGCTCTGCAGCTTGGTGAAAAGAAATAAACGAGACCGTTTGAGCCGTTTCTCTCAAGCATTTTAAGTTTTCCTGAAAGCCCGGAAAGCTTTGTTCCTTTTGTCCGCTTGGCAGAAAGAACCATGAAAAGCTGCAAGCCGATAAAAAGAAAAACAATACCAGCAATTATATAAACAAAAATAATCATTTAGTAAATCCAGTTATTAAAATCCAAATCCCAAATAACAAATTTCAATTACTCGACCGGGTCTTCATCTTTATTTGTCTTGATATTTAATCGCATGTAGCAAGGGCAAACCCTTGTTCCGCCGGTTGCCGCTAAAACTGCTGCCGCAATTCCGAGAAAGACCGCCAATCCGCCGCCTACTAGATGCAGCAGAAGTAAAGTCAAAATCCCGACCGCCAAAATAATTCTTACAATTCTATCAACAGTTCCAACATTCTTACTCATAACTTTCCTATCTTAATCCGCTGCCGTTCCATTTAACAATTCCGCCTTTCATGTTGGCGGCGTTAAAGCCTTTCTTCCTTAGCTTTACTGCTGCGGTTACACTTCTGTTCCCGGTTTGACAGTAGCATATTATTTCTTTGTCTTTAAACTTTGTAAGCTCATCTGCCCTGCTGCTCAGCTCGTGCAGCGGGATATGGAACGAGCCTTTAATTGACTGCCTGTCGCGCTCAGCTTTGGTTCTAACGTCAAGCAGAATTACATTCCTGCTGCTTTTAATTTTCTCGCCCGCTTCCTGCGGAGTATAATTTACCAGCCCGCGGGTCTGAATCTTTTTCTTTATATAATTAAGAACAATTAAGCCGGCTAAAACCAGCAGTATAACTTGAAATGTATTCATCGGCTAATTTATTTTTTCAATGTTGATATACGATTCAATAAATGCGGAAAGGTTTCATGTTTGTAGGGCTAAGGAAAATTCGTAAAGAATAATTATGATAAATATTGCTAAATTTAAGTGATTAAAACAACTTTTCTTTTGAATAATATCCAGCAGTTCCACATAACGCTAATATTCCTGCTGCTTTTGCGCGGACCGGATTTCCATCTTCATTTGAAAAGGCAGGACTCAAGGAAGCCGCCAGGAGATCCAAATCGAGACCGATAAAGCGCTACTATATCCGGTAATAAAGCTTGCCGCAATCCTCGAGATGGAAATTATAGGCTTGATAAAGTTTTTGAGAAGCAATAAAATTCAATTAATTTTCATGTCGATTTATAAAAGGTTCAATTGAAAGAGAAAGCCCGTTTTATATTTATAGACTTGCTGCGCGGCTGGGCGCTTCTGGTAATGATTGAAGTACACATCTTCAACGTTATGCTGATGCCGACTCTAAAAGAGACTTCCTGGTTTACGGTTTTAAATTTTATTAATGGGCTGGTTGCTCCTTCATTCCTATTTATTTCAGGATTTGCGTTCGCTATTTCCACTCGCGGTAAATCCGATGAGCTCCGGAAGCTTAATTATTCCTTTTGGAAAAAGATTGGCAGGATAAGCCTAATTATTCTTGCTGGTTATGCATTGCATCTACCGATACTTTCTTTAAGAAGGTTAATGCATTTCTACAGCCGAGATGTTATAATCAGCTTTTTTAATGTCGATATTCTACAATGCATAGGCATAGGTCTTTTACTTCTGGTTTTATTGCGCTTGATAATTAAGTCTGAAAAGTTTTACAATGCTATTCTGATAGTTTTAACTTTTCTTATTGCAGTATTTTCTCCGGTTGTTTGGCGAATTGATTTTGCAAAGTTCATGGTCATACCGCTGGCAAATTATTTTAATGCAATGCACGGCTCTTACTTTCCGCTTTTCCCCTGGCTTGGATTTTTACTTGCAGGCGCTGTAACATGCAAATATTATCTTGAAGCGAGAGAAGGCAATTACGAAAAGATTTTTATTAATAGGATAATGATCGCCGGAATAGTAATTGCATTAGCCGGACATTTGCTGCTTTTAGATTTTGTAGGCTTTTCTTTTCGCACCGTTACACCGAATCCTATTTTCTTTTTCCAGCGGCTTGGCTACGTAGTATTTCTATTAGGCTTATGCTGGCATTATGCCGAGCTCCGGCAGACTAAATCTTCTTTCGTACTTGATGTCGGTCGCGAATCGCTGCTTGTATACTGGCTTCATCTCCAGATTATCTACCGGGACTTTTGGGATAACAAAAGCATCGCCTCAATTTTTGGCGGAAAGTTTTACGTGCTTGACTGCATCGCAGCCACCTTAATTCTTGCATTAATAATGGTTGCAGTAGCAAAGTTTTGGGGAAGTGTTAAAAGAAATCATAAACCTCTTGCAGCAAATTTTACGCTCGGGCTTGTCAGCCTTTGCATAATAATTTTTTTAATCGGGTTCTGAGTAAAAAATTTCCTCCTTTCTAATGCGTTATGCCTCTAAAACATAATCTTAATACCGCTCTCGCTCGATTTAATCCGATTACGAATATGAGTAAGATTAAGAGCACGAGAATAAAGATGAAACCCGAATGCTATTAGCAATCTATCTTATGTAGATGCTATTCCCTTCTACTCTAGTTATTCTTTCTTTATAATCGATTAAACTTCTGGAATATTCAGAGGACATTAAGTTAGAGGAAATTATAAAATCTGCCGAAGCTCTATTGCATGCAACCGGTATGTTATAGACAACAGCAATTCTTAAAAGGGCTTTTACATCCGGGTCGTGAGGCATCGGCTCAAGCGGGTCCCAGAAGAAAATCAAGAAGTCTATTTCGCCTTCGGCAATTTTAGCGCCGGTTTGTAAATCGCCGCCGAATGGTCCGCTTCTAAATTTAGTTACTTTTATTTTAAGTTCGTTTTCAATTAAGCCGCCTGTTGTCCCGGTACCAAACAGATCATGCTTTGCAAGAAGCTCTCTGTTATATTTTGCCCATTCAAGTAGATCAATTTTCCTGTTGTCATGAGCTATCAAAGCTATCCGCTTTTTCTTTGCCATCTTAATTACTGTCTTATCCATGTTGTCAATTCCTTAAATTTATTTTGCGCGGAAAGATAGCCACTTAATTTTTTGCATCCAACCACGGGAATTGCGTGATTACTATAATCAAAAAAGAGTTCAGAAGTCAGTAGCCGGGGATCAGACAATGACCTTTGAACTATGATTTCTTTTCGATTTTGCGTTAAACTTTTTGAAAAAGAGACTATATCTCATATTCCATTAATATATCTCTACAAAACGAAATTTTGCTTGACAATTGTTCTGCAAATATTGATCTTTAATCAACTCATTTCCCCTGTTTAATTATAATATCTCTGCATCTAAAAATCTGCGGCTATTTTCAATTTAATTTTCAGGAGGATCAAATGAAGGCTCTCATCTCTAAGTTTTCTTTTCTTTTTCTTTTCATTATCGCTGCTCAAGCGTTCGCACAGGATGATATGAAAAAATTAAAGGCTACCATACAACAAATGAACGACGAAATGGTTGAAGCAACATTAGCAGGCGATAACCAGACGCTGTTATCCTATTATGCGGACGATGCCAAAGTCATTCCCAGCTATTCACCTTTGCAGAAAGGCATCGATGCAATAAAAGATAGAATGGACATGAGTGCTAAATCCGGAAACAAATTTACCGACTTTAAAATCACTGCCTCAGATGTTTTCGAGAATGGAAACTGGGTCTACGAAATCGGCAAGTACACCATGACTATGAAAAAAAAAGTACGGAAATACCGTATAAGGACGAAGGTAAGTTTCTAAATATTTTTGAAAAGCAGGATGACGGCACATCAAAAATAAAAGCCAATATGTGGAATACGGATATAAATCCCTGGGCTTTGATGAATCGAATTGAAGGTGAAGAATAATAGCCTAATCCTTCAATCAATTTCTATTGTATTTTATACAGGCGCACCAGGTTAAAAACCGGTGCGTTTTTTTTGCAGGGTGTTCCAGCTAACTTGTTTTTAGCATTCAGATTTTTATTATTGTTTTAAACTGGAATAATATGAAAAGAATAACATCATTCGGAGAAGTCTTGTTTGATATTTACCCCGACGGTAAAAAGCTTGGAGGCGCTCCGTTTAATTTTAGCTACCATGTAAAGAAAATTACCGGCAACGGAAATTTTATAAGCCGGATCGGGAACGATCTTTTCGGCGACGAGATTTTTAGGCTTATGAGATCGAACTACATGCTTACAAGATTTATACAGATTGATAATGATCATCCTACCGGCGCGGCGTACGCCAACCTTGACGAGTACAAGGTTCCTCACTGGAAAATTGCTTCCAACTGCGCTTATGACTTCATAGAACAGGACGAAAGTCTCTACAGCCTAATTGAAAACAATACTGATTGCCTTTACTTCGGAACACTGGCACAGAGGAATGAGAAATCGAGGACGACTCTTCAATCGTTATTTGATAAAAAGAAAAAGCATTTCTGCGATTTGAATATCCGTCAAAGTTTTTATTCAAAAGAAATAATTGAATCATCGCTTAAAGCTTCTGACGTTCTTAAATTGAACGAGGATGAACTTAAGCTGTTGAACGATTTATTTATTAATCATCCTACAGATGAAGAAAGCGCTGCGAAGTTTTTATCAGAAAAATTTGAGATTGATCTTATCTGCATAACGATGGGGGAGAAAGGCGCAATCATTT